>JAHFEI010000311.1 GCA_023248615.1 Nitrospinales bacterium
TGCGGTTGGCCGGGATAAAAACATTTTGCTGGTAGACGCACTCGACCCTTTCGGGGGCGGCAAGTTGTTTCCCGCTGGCCGGTTGCGCGAGCCGCTATCGTCGGCAAAACGGTGCGGTGCGGTGGTAATCACCCGCGCCGATAAGGCAAGCCCGGAAGTGTTGTTGCATATCAGGAGCGAATATTCGCATCGCGTAAAATACGGCACCCCGTTTTTTACCTGCGATATCGTGCCGGAAACGGTGATGGAGCCATCCGGCGGTAGCCAGCCAGCTACCGAGTTCCTGCGCGGCAAAAACGTGCGACTTGTCAGCGGTATCGCAAATCCCGCGCAGTTCGAGGATACCGTCCGCTCGCTTGGCGCCACGGTATCCGCCCATCATGCATTTGGCGACCACCATCCGTTCACCGCCGAGGAAGTGCAATCAATCTGCGGGGAATTGCGCGAAGGGGAGCTTTTGCTTACCACACAAAAAGATTACATGCGCCTGCCACAACAATCCCACGACCAATTTCACCTGCTAACGGTAGCGGCACGGGTGCGGGAAGAGGACGAGTTCAAAACCTGGCTCCTCGCCTAACCCCGGTTCCGAAGACAGTAATTGAGGTTTAAAGTGGATAGGAAAATAAGCATGGAAGGCAAATTTCGGGATGCGACCCGTACCCTTTAAAATACGGGGATAGAAGTATGGGCCGCCCTCCCGCACGAACACGAATTTATTTTTTCTTGGGAGCCTTTACGGGCGATTTACAGCCCTGTTTTGTCTTGCAAGCCATCTAAAAAATCACCGCCTCTCAATTCTTTTGGAAGAATGTTTATGTTACCGAACCAATACCTGCCTACCACTTCGATTCCGGTTTCTTCAGAGCGTCCAGTTCGTTTTTGGCGGTCGTAAGGTCGGGGTTAATTTGCAACGCCTTTCTAAAAAACTTTTCCGCCATCCCGGTATTGCCGCCCTCCATGTAGGATTTTGCCATGTTGAAGTAAAGCCCCTCGTCCGATGGGTCTATTTTGATGGCTATCTCGTATTCGTGGATGGCCTCTTGCCATTTTCCCTGCCTGCGTAGCGCGATGCCGAGCCGGTTGTAGGTGTGGACTGTATCCACCTGCTTGGACAACGAGTGCCGGAAATAACGCTCGGCCAGTTCGGCCTTCCCTATCTTCAAAAGTTCCTCGGCAATATCCGTGCTACATTTCGCCTCGTGCCGGATTGCGGCGTTAAATGCATGCTCTGCCTTGGATTCATGCCCGTTTTTAAGGTGTATCTTCCCAATTGCGATATGCCTTTCCGGGTTGCCGGGGCTTAGGTCGGTCGCCTTTATGAGCGATTCAAGCGCCTCATTGTCGTTTCCCTGTTTCAGGTGGAGGTCTGCCGTCTTTACATATGCTTTAAGGAATTTCGGGTTTTGCCTTGCGGCCTCGGCGTAGGAGCCGTGGGCCTTGGTGAAGTCGCCCAGCAATTCGAAGGTCTCGCCGATATGCACGTGCACACGCGCGGTCTCCTTCATGTCCTTCACCTGCTCGAAAATGCCAAGCGCCTGCTGGTACTCGCCGTGCCGTATAAGTTCCTCGCCTTTTTTCAAAAGTTTCACATGCTCGGGCGGGTTGTGCCTTGCCTCGATTATATGTTCTATCTTGTCTTGTAGCGTCTTCAACACGAACGGCTTTATGATATACCCGTTAATGCCCACTTCGCCCGCTTGCGCTATCTGGTGGTTTTCCACCTCGGCGGTTATAAGCAGGATGGGCGTGTCTTGTATCGGCACGTTGGCCCGTATTTCTTTTGCGGCATTCAGCCCGGTCATTCGCGGCATGTTCCAGTCGAGCAACGCAAACTTGCAGTTGTCGTTCTCTGTCAGGGTTTGCAGGGCGGTTGTGCCATCGTCGGCTTCCAGCACCGACTCCACTCCCATTTGCTTCAGCATGTTTTTCAGGGTGCGCCTCATGTTGGGCATATCGTCTGCTACCAGCACATACCCGCCGCTGAAATATTCGCGGATAGTGATTTTTCTCGGTATCGGGGCATCGGCCATTAGCTATCTCCTACCTGCCGTGGTACGCACATGCGCCAAGGCTACCGTATTCTCTCATTTTTTTATGCCGTCAATCCAGTCCAAGTATGCGGGCAGGCCCATAGTTATGGGGAGCGCGATTATCTCCGGGACATCGTAGCTGTGGATTTTTTTTACCTCGGCCATCAGCGCGGGGAAAAGTTCACCGAGGGTCTTGGCAAAAACCTGGCATTCTTCCGCGCGGTTTATCTTCCCCTCCCACTCGTAGATGGAAACAACGCCATGGATAATGGAACAGCATGCGGCAAGTTTTTTCTCCACCAGCGCGGCGCTTATTTTTTCCGCCTCTTCAAAGTTGGGGGCGGTTATCAGGCAGACAATATGCCGGAAAGCGCCACTATCTGTCATAGCTATTCTCCCCCACCCGTCTTTTCCCCGGTTTTGGAAACGATAAAGTGCCCGGCGTAAAACTCGATCAACCCTACAAGCGTTGTTTTCATCATGCTGGCCATGTCCGGCAAGGAAAAAAAGCCGAGGAAAGCTATCGCCACCGTCCCCATGCCGACTACCTGCATGGTGCGCCCGAAGATGTATAGTGCGCCTTTCATACCGGCACCCCCACAAGGTCGTACTCCATCCCCTGCGTTATCTTCACTTTCAGGATATCGCCCGGCTTGGCCTCGCACCCATCCAATATCAGCTCGCCATCCACATCCGGCGCTTGCGTTTTCAGCCTGCCCAGCAAAAGGCCGTTCTCCTGGTCATATCTTTCGACCATGGCTTCAAAGGTTTGCCCCACTACAGCGCGGTTTTTTTTCAGCGATATCCCCTGCTGTATCCCCATCAGCCGCTCTTTCCTCTCCAGCTTTTCCTCTTCCGGCACGTCGTCCGCGTATCCGGCGGCTTTTGTGCCATCTTCCGCAGAATATGTAAACA
>JAHFEI010000312.1 GCA_023248615.1 Nitrospinales bacterium
GCGTAATCGTAGACCTTGATTCAAAGCTCGTAATTTCCAAGGCGAAAGCCCTGACCACGAAGCAGGATTTGCGGCTGGGAATCGGGAATTCGGTAGCAAAGCTTGATAAGTCCCTTTTCACGCAAGTAAAGCTGGTATCGCTTTCCACCACCCTTGCCACCAACAGCGTGGTGGAAGGAAAAGGCTCGCGGGTCGGGCTGATTATGGCGGTTCCCACCCCAGCCACTTTCAAACTTCCGGCGGACATGCCAGCAGGGGAAATTGCCGTGGTGGCTGGTGCGCACAATAAATTCGGCGATACGGTGGTGGAGCTTGATACTGCGGCGATAGCAGAGGCGGTAGCCCGCATGGCGCACAAGGTGGACTCCTTTGCCATATCCTGCTACTTCAGCATCTATAACGCGGAGCACGAACTGAAAATCAAGGAAATGATATCGGCCTCGCACCACCATCCTGTAGTTTGCGGGCACGAGCTTTCCGGCGAAGTGGGTATGCTGGAAAGGGCCGTTACAGCCGCGCTGAACGGCAAACTTCTTCCCGTTATCGGAGAACTGCTCGACGCTGTGAAGGAGATACTGGAGATAAACAGCATAAACGCGCCGTTAATGGTTGTGAAGGGCGATGGCTCGCTAATACGGGAAGAAACCGCGAGGGACAAGCCGGTGGAGACAGTGCTATCCGGCCCTGCGGCAAGCATAGTTGGCGCCTCGTGGCTTACGGGATTGAACAATGCCATCGTAGTAGATATGGGCGGCACCACCACGGATATCGGTATCATTAAAGGGTCGAATGCGCGGACTAACAAAAACGGCGCCGTGGTGGGCGGCTGGCAGACGCGTGTAAAATCTGTGGATATGTGGACGGTGGGGCTTGGCGGTGACAGCAAGATAAGCGTAATCTCGGCGGATGAAATGCGGATAGGCCCCCGCCGGGCAGTTCCGCTTTGCCTGGCCGGAAAGGACAACCCGGCGCTGAGGGAAGCTGTGGCAAAGCTCGGGCAAGTGCAGGGCAACGGGCTTAAAGGGCTGGAGATGGATTTATTCACTTTGGTAAAACGCCCTAAATACGCGCTTCCCAAATATGAAACAGCGCTTCTGGACGCGCTGGAAGGGAAAGCGCTCCACCGCAAAGACATCGAAAATGAGATAGGGCCGTTTGTCGACATTGACCGGTTTGTGAGCCTTGGTTTTATCGCGGAGGTTTCTTTCACGCCGACCGACCTGCTCCACATCATGGGCAAACTGGAGATATGGGACAAAAGCGTGTCCGAAGAGGCGATGCCCTTCCTTATGAATAAAACTCTTCTGGATAGGGATACGCTTTTGCGCCGCCTGCTCGACAGGATAGTCGAAGACCTGAAAGTGAACATACTGCTGAAAGCGCTTATGGAAGATAAGGAAGGGGCGGCCAGATGGTCGGACGGGCAAATAAAATTCCTGCGCCATCTCCTGCAATTAAACGGAGATAGCGGGGTGAGGGCGGAGTTGAAATCGGTGAGGCCGATTATCGCCGTTGGGGCGCCAGTGGAGGCGTATTTTCCCCGCGTGGCAAACGAACTTTTCACACAGCTTATAATCCCGAAACATGCGGAAGTGGCAAACGCCATCGGCGCTGTCACGGGCAGGGTTTTGGTCGCCTGCCAGGTGCATATAAGGCCGGACAGGCCAAAAGGCTTCCTTGTCATCACCTCCGATGGGCACAAAAAATTTAAGGCTGTTGATGAAGCGGCGGCATATGCCGAGGAGTTGGCCAGGGCGGCGGCAATGGCCAGGGCGGTTCGTGACGGTGCCAAAGAGATTGAGGTTACGGTAACAAGGGAAGAAATTACCGCGCCCCTTGCCAGCGGATGGGGTGACAGGATAATCTTGGAACTGAAGGTAACGGCGACCGCCGTTGGAAAGCCTTACATCTGCTGATGCGTGTGCGCCGGTTGGCATTTGTCTAAATGCTAATGGATGGCGGCGAAAAAACCCTTTAACCTTTTACCGGGCCGCCCACAAGGGTTTCAGCGTTGGAGCCAAGCGCCTTGCACTGTTCCAAATGCTCTTCAAGAATGGTGGAAGCGGCTTCCATTTTTTCCAGCTTGAGCTTAAAAACTTCACAGAACTCTTGCGATTTCCCGATGAAGAACTCATCGTTCCCTACCCCGGTGTCTATATAAAGCCCGCGCTTGTAATGGGTGAAAAGCCTTTTCGCCATTTCCACAGGGTCCTTGCCGTATTTCACCACGCGATCCAGGTGGTTTTCCTTAATCACCATTTCAACCCCCACCTCAGCCCAGCCCGGCGTCATGAACCATGTGCCGACTTCCTTCTTTATCTCCTTCGAGTAGGTTTCGGGGGTCATCAATATCTGGATGCAATCGTCCATCTGCGGCATCACTATCGGGATATCGAATTCGGCCTCTATATCCTTTAACGATTGGCAATAGCCATAACCGAGGAAAATAACGTCCACCTTGTCTTTTATGGCGTTTATGTTTTCCTTGATTACTTCCTTCATGTATTTTGGCTTGCAGTGGAGAGCCGCCTCCAGCCAAACGACTTCGGAAACCTCCGGTACCGAGGGAAGAATCTTTTCCAACTCGCGTTTCATGATGTCGCAAGCAACTACACCTATCCTCACGCCGTCTCCTTTTATCAAACCAAACAGGCCAGTTTCTCGGATGATTATACCGTATTCTTTAATTGTATTGTATATTTTGGGTCGCGCACTGTTGTATATTCCGGTTAACTTAAAATGCGGCCTTGCCCTTGGCCCTAAAAAATAAGCCACAGGTTATGGGACTCTTTGCACCAATGAAATGACACCTTCTGAACGCTACGCTCACCTGTCTATCGAAGCTTTGCCCGTTGCCTCATGGCAGAATGTAACCCAAGGAGGCTAAATTCTTCTAGTCATTGCCTCATAACTCAGGTAACCGTAGAACATTAAAGATTCTCCT
>JAHFEI010000313.1 GCA_023248615.1 Nitrospinales bacterium
TTGGAGCTTGACATTTCGCTATTGTTTCGGTATAAACTTTATTCATGAATACACGACATATTTTTTTGGCGATTATGGCGGCGGTCATTCTGTTTCTCGCGCCCCTTCAGTCCAACGCCTCAGCAAAAAAACCACGCCCGTTCGATCTCTCGAAAATCCCGACGGACGATAGCTGGGAAGACACCGGCATCATGGCTTCCCATATCGCCCCCTGCGGCAGGGATTACGTTTAGCTGGTTCCACAGCGCATAACGACCCCCGGAGCACACGTTTGGGGGAGGGCGGGTTTAAAACCCACCCCTACGGAACATCCCGGCAAATCACGCCCTTCCCGCAGGTTTTAAACCTGCTATCATTGCACGATGTATGTAAACGTATCGGGATGCAAGGTCTACTACGAGCAGGCCGGAAGCGGCAAACCTCTTTTGTTGCTCCACGGCTGGGGCGTATCCTGCCAGGCGTTCCGCCCTTTGTTCATGCGCCTTGCAGAGTACCGCGATGTGCGGGCAATAGATTTCCCCGGCTTCGGCCTTTCCGCCCCTCCCCCCTCTGCATGGGGTACGCCGGAATATGCCGAGATGCTGGAAGCGCTCATAGGTTTGTGGGGAATTAAAGCGCCGGATATACTGGCCCACTCTTTCGGGGCGCGGGTGGCGCTACAGCTTGCCAAAAAGCATCCCGAAAGCGCGGGTAGCATGGTACTTACCGGCGCGGCGGGGATACGGCCGAAAAGCAACGTGCCGATATGGAAACAGGCGGTTTCCCGATTGGGGAAAACCGCCGGAAAGTTCGGCCCGCCCGGCGCGTGGCTGAAAGAAAAACTGTACGCTAAAATCGCGTCCGCCGATTACCGCAACGCCGGGGCTATGCGCCCGATACTGGTAAAAGTGGTAAACGAGGATATGAGGCCGATACTGCCGGACATACATCACAGGATACTACTGCTGTGGGGAGAAAAAGATATGGATACGCGGCTGGAAGCGGGACGCATAATGAACGCGGGGCTGGATAACTCCGCCCTCGTCGTGATGGAGGGATGCGGGCACTACGCATTCATGGACAAGCCGGACGAGTTCTACTCGCACCTTAAACAATTCTGGGCGCTGGGATAATACTGATGGGGAAACTTACCATTCTCATATGGCTCTTTGTCTGGCTTGCCGCCGCGCTACGCTTCGCCCATGTGCTACAGGCGGAACGCTACCACACCGACGCATACCTGAAATGGGTGGCAACGGGCGGCGGACTGGGCATTTACGGCAAAGTCCCCTACGGCTGGCGGCTACATGTTGCCGCATTTTTATTCGTGGCGACGCTCTGCTTTGCCAACCCAATACACGGCATAGCGATGCTGGGGCTGATGGCAGCGGGGAGCATCTGGGCCGCCGACAACATACGCCCGGACAAGGAGGCGAAAAAACCGCTTGTAGCCACCGCCCGGATAAAACGGCTATTGGCCGTAACGGCCCTGCTGGATGCCGCGCTTTTTGCCGTGGCGCGGCACGCACTAGGCGCAAAATACTCCGTCCCGACCACGGTGGCGCTCGCGTATCTCCAGCCGCTCATGCTGGCGCTGGGCAACCTCGCATCCATCCCCATCGAGACCGGCATACAGGACGGCTTCAAGCGGCAAGCGCGAAAAAAGCTGCACGGCAAAACGGTTGTCGCCATCACAGGTAGCTACGGCAAAACAGGCACGAAAGAAGCCGTGGCGCACCTGCTGGAAACCTCGTTCCCGCTAGTTAAAACCCCCGGTAGCTTCAACACCCCCATGGGACTTTGCAAAACCATAAACGACAGGATGGAACCGCACCACGAAATTTTCGTCACCGAAATGGGCGCGACAAAGAGCGGGGACATAAAAGAACTGTGCGAGATTGTACCGCCGTCAGTCGCCATCATCACATCTATAGGTGATGCGCATTTCGAGACGTTTGGCAGTATTGAGAATGTGGCAAAAACAAAGTTTGAGTTGGCGGACGCGCTACCGCCGGATGGCACGCTGTTTTTCAACAACGACTATGAGGTGGCGCGTAATATGGCACAGGGCCGCCCGCAAAAGACCGTCACCTACGGCCTGCAGACGCCCTCTGACTACATGCCTGTGAACATACGGTGCGACAGGCATGGCTCCACCTTCGACATCAAAACGCCGGATGGGATAGTGACAGGGGTGAAAATACGCCTTTTGGGAAAACTTCATGCGCTAAACGTAACCGCCGCATTCGCCGTGGGACGGCATTTTAAAATAGACCCCGAAAGGCTGAAGTACGCCGCATCTACCCTGCCGCAGGTAGAAGCGCGGCTACAGCTAATCGAAAATCCCGGCTCATACCTCATCATCAACGATGGATTTAATTCCAACCCTGTAGGCGCGGCTACGGCAGCCGAAACGCTGGGCCTGTTCGACGGCTACAAAAAAATCATAGTCACCCCCGGCATCGTGGACTTGGGCGGCAAACATGAAGAGGTGAACTTCTCCTTCGGCCAGGCATGCGCCAAATATTGCGACCTGGTACTGCTGATAAACGAACGCAGGACAAAACCTATTTACGACGGGCTGGTAAAAGGAGGTTTTGCGCGGGAAAACATAAAGCTGTTCCCATCGCTGGGGTTGGCACGCGAATTTCTTGGGACGGTTGCGGACGACAAAAGCGTGGCGCTGTTCGAAAACGACTTGCCAGACCATATGGAACAGTTCTAACCCCGGAATGCCTGCGTCGCGCCTTCCGCACCGGCGGCGGCACATGGAAGAAGGCGTTGGCGAAATTTAGCGCCGGTAGAACTTCCCCAAATCCCAATCCACGGCAAGCGTAACCTGGTTCCCCTTTTTATCGGAGTACACAATCCGCTTGTTCGCAAGGCCAAAGTTAAACACGTCCAGCGTCACCTTCACGTCCTGTATGCAATAATCGCGCACCAAGTCCATCTTCCCT
>JAHFEI010000044.1:0-5970 GCA_023248615.1 Nitrospinales bacterium
GGATTTGGAGGCGGTGATAGGCGACGAAATCGCGGAGGCGCACCAGACCTACGAGTTGGCCTATTTCCACGCCACCACGGGGAATATGACCGTGCCTGCGGCAACCGTGAAACTGAAAAAGGACGGGAAGGTTTTAATGGAGTCCGCAAATGGCGACGGCCCGATAGACGCGCTCTATAATGCCATTGACCGGATAACCGGCATAAAGGGGAAACTGTTAAACTACCAGGTGCGCGCCATAACCGGCGATAAGGATGCTGTAGGCGAAGTGACCGTGCAGGTGGAATTCCGGAAAGGGATATCCATGCGCGGCAGAGCCGCTTCCACGGATACTGTGGAGGCAAGCATCCGCGCCTACCTTGGCGCATTAAACAGGATGCTGGCTGAAAGGAAAAACGGGAAATGAGTTGGTACACGCGGAAGAAGACACCGCTGGGCAAAGGCGAAAAGAGGGGAGTGCCGGAAGGGCTTTTCATCAAGTGCGAAAGGTGCGGCGAGATGATATACGCCGGGGAATTTGAGACGGCGTGGCGCGTGTGCAAGAAATGCGGCAAGCACCATACGCTCCCATCTCGCCGCAGGATAATGCTGTTGGTAGACGAAGGCACATTCGTGGAACATGACGCCGGGATACAGTCGATGGACGTGCTGAAATTCCGCGATACGAAAAAGTACCGCGACCGGATAAAGTCCGCCCAAAAGGAATCCGGCGAGATGGACGCCATCGTCTGCGGCAACGGGAAAATGAACGGCTGGGGAGTGGAGATTGCCGCCTTCGAGTTCGGTTTTATGGGCGGAAGCATGGGCGTTGTGGTGGGGGAAAAAATAACCCGCGCTACAGAGCGCGCCATAAAGCGCAGATGCCCGATGATAATTGTTTCGTGTTCCGGCGGCGCCCGCATGCAGGAAGGCACCTTCTCACTGATGCAGATGGCAAAAACCTCCTCGGCGATAGCAGAACTGGGTGAGGCGGGGCTTCCCTTCTTCTCCATCTTGGCGCATCCCACGGCGGGAGGCGTTACCGCCTCTTTTGCGATGTTGGGGGACGTCATCATGGCGGAGCCGGAGGCGTTGATATGCTTTGCCGGGCCGCGAGTTATAGAGCAGACGATACGGCAGAAACTGCCGGACGGGTTCCAGCGCTCGGAGTTCCTGCTGGAGCACGGGTTTGTGGATGTGATTGTAAAGCGCGAGGAGATGAAAAATACCATCTCCACGCAGATCAAGCATATGTGCGCGAACATAGCGCCGGAGAATATCCCGCCTCCCGTGGCGGAGCCGGAAAATAAATCGTAATAACCTTTTTGATGATAGAGTACGGTCAGTTACTTACCTTAAGGGAGTTGCTGGATTATGAAAAGGATTGAAGCTACAGTAACCGTTTCCAACGAAGGGATAAGGCTACTTGCAGGCTATGTGACGCAAGCCCGTTAAAGGGTGCAAGCGTTGATTTACACGTCGACCATATTGAGCCTTGGCCAAAAAATGGCGAAACCGTTTTGGAGAACCTTCGGTTGTTGTGTTCAAAGTGCAACATTGGCAAAAGTAATTTAGACGAAGCCCGCGTGCCGTAATGAAAATCCTGCTCGTATCGCCGTTCGACCTTGTGCCGGAAAGGCTTTGGGGGCCTAGCGCCCGTATTTTCGCCATCGCCAGGCAGGCGCAATCCATGGGGCACACCGTTTTATTGGCCGGTGGCGAACCGTACAAAACGGAACCGGCGAAGGAAAAGGACGGCGTGCCGTTTGTGCATATTCCCACATCGCCGTTCCACCGATATCCCTACGCGGAGGAATTGAAAGACGAAATTACCCGGAGTTGGAGGCCGTTTTTTTTCGTTCGGCTCTTGTGGCTTGTTGCCCGCCGCGCATCGGTCATCATCGGCATATGCCGCAGGGAGCGGATTGACGTAATTTACATGGGACGCACATTTCCGGAAACCGCGCTGGCCTGCTTCGCGGCCCGTTTTTTTACCGGCGTTCCGATAGTTGTGGATTGGGACGATGTGGAAGGCCTTATGGGATTCTCATCCAAGATGGGGGAGCCGTTGTGGATGCAATACATGTACACTTTTTGCGAAACATATTTTGCCAGCCGCGCAAATGCCGTGGTGGCGGCAAGCCGGTTTCTGTGCGGTTACGTCCGCGATGTAGGGGTAAAGAAAGAAAACCTGTTTTACGCCCCCACGTTTGCCGACCACCTTTTATTCCGCCCGAATGTCCGCCCGCCCGTACCCGGTTCCCCCACGCTTTTTTACGCAGGCAACCTGTGGTCTGGCAACGGGTTGGACATGGAAATAATTATCGAATCCTTTGTGAAGGTAAAAAAGGAAATTCCCGGCGCCCGGCTGGTGATTGTGGGCGGCGGCGACTTGCTGGAAAAGGACGGCGTTCCCGGCCTACTCCCGCAATCGGCGGAACGGTTTGGAGTGAAGGGAAGCGTGGAATTTGTGGGCGATATCCCGCATGCGCTTATGCCGCAGCAGATGGAAAAAGCCGACCTGTGCCTGGCGCTTTTCCCGGTTAACGTGATAACCCTGGCGAAGTCGCCGATAAAGGTTTACGAATATATGTGCGCCGGCAAGCCTGTCGTGGCTCGCGCCGTGGGCGAAATAAGCCACAGCATAAAAGACGGCGAGAACGGTTTTCTGGTGTACACGGACGATGCGGATGAATATGCGCGGAAAATAATTACGGTGCTGGGGGATCCGCAACGGCTGAAGGCTGTGGGGGAAAACGCCAGGAAATCTGTGGAGGCCAAATTCAACTGGGGGCTATCCGCCAAAGAAGCGATGAAGGCGTGCGAACGGGCCATCTCCACACGCGGCAAATGACCTTTGGCGCGGCGGCTAAAGGATACGGGTGTTTTTTACTTCCCTGTTTTCGAACACGAACTTTTCAAGTTCTGTCCGGTATTTGAGGAGTTCCCTAGACTTTTGGAAAATCCCGTCCGCATCCAGCCCATACTTGCGGCGCGAACTTTCCTGCGTGGCGTGCTCTACGAAAACATCGGGTATGCCCAGCGCAAAGCCGGGGATGGAGCCAAGCCCCGCTGTGCGCATCTCCTCAAACACGGCAGAGCCGAAGCCGCCCCTAACGGCATTCTCCTCTACTGTCAGTATATGTCCGCACCGTTTGGCCCATGCGCCTATAAGCGCAATGTCCAGGGGCTTTGCAAACCTCGCGTTGATGACCGCGATGGAGAACCCTTCCTTTTCCAGCATTTTCGCCGCTTCCACGGCATCCGTAACACGGTTGCCTATGGCGCAGATAAGTAGGTCGTTCCCCTCGCGCAACAATTCCGCTTTGCCTATTTCCAGTTCCAATAACTTTTGGTCTAGCGCCACTCCCAGCGCGTTGCCGCGCGGATACCTTACGCTCACCGGGCCGTTGTGGTTAATCGCCGTGAAGAGCATGTGGCGCAGTTCGTTTTCATCCTTGGGAGCCATAACAACCATGTTTGGGACGGTGCGCATGAAGCTGATATCGAACACGCCCTGGTGAGTGGAGCCATCGTCCCCCACTATCCCCGCCCTGTCTATGGCGAAGGTCACCGGCAGGTTCATGTTGCACACGTCATGTATCACGTTGTCGTAGGCCCGTTGCATAAAAGTGGAGTAAATGGCCACCACAGGCTTAAACCCTTCGGCGGCCAGCGCACCGGCAAACGTTACGGCGTGCTGTTCCGCTATTCCCACATCAAAGGCGCGGCTTGGGAACTCTCCTATGAAATCCACTAACCCCGTGCCGTCCGGCATGGCGGCTGTTATGCCGACCAGGTTTTGGTCCATATGCCCTATCTCCACCATTGTACTGCCGAATATGGCGGTGTAAGTAAGTGTCGGTGCTGCGACTTTTTTTCCGGTGGATATGACAAACGGGCTGGTGCCATGGAACGGCCCGCTTTTTTCCTCTGCATGGATGTACCCTTTCCCTTTGCGGGTGACAACGTGGATAAGGCGCGGGCCTTTCAATTTTTTAACGCTTTCAATCGTTTCCATAAGGAACGGCATGTTATGCCCGTCAATCGGGCCGAAGTAGCGGAAACCCAAATCCTCGAAATGCCTTCCGGGGACGAACAGCCCCTTTATTACCGATTTCACCGCCTCTTCCAGCAGGTGCGCTAGGTTGGTCATCTGCGAGCCAAACGCCGGAATCTTGCCAAGGACGGTATCCACATCGTTTATCAGCCTGTTGTAGATGTCGCCAGATATGATGCGGTTGAGGTGCTTGGAGAGCGCTCCCACATTGGGCGAGATGGACATCTCGTTATCGTTTAGCACCACTATCAGGTCGGTCTTGTTGGCGCCAGCGTTGTTCAGCCCTTCAAACGAAAGGCCGGAGGTCATGGAGCCGTCGCCGATAACAGCTACGACATCGTGCGTCTCGTTTTTCAGGTCGCGCGCGGTGGCAAAACCCAGCGCGGCGGAAATAGATGTCCCTGCGTGGCCGGTGGTGAAGTGGTCGCACCTATGTTCCTCGCGTCTCGGAAATCCGGACATACCACCCTCCTGCCGAAGGGTGTGGAACTGGCTGAACCTGCCGGTCAACAGTTTATGGGTGTAGCATTGGTGTCCAACGTCCCAAACAATTTTGTCCCTGGAAAAATCAAATATCCGGTGTAGCGCGATAGTCAGCTCCACCACGCCCAGGTTCGGCGAAAGGTGCCCGCCGTTGGCGGATACGACCTCGATAATCTTCTGCCGTATTTCCTCCGCCAATACCTCCATATCCTTGTTGGAGAGGCTGGTCAGGTCGTCATGCCCTTTTATGTTCGGCAAAAATTTCATCAGTTGGTCCTCTTGGCAACGTACTCTGCCAGTTCTTTCAGGTAGCGCGTTTCCCCTTTGATGGAAGAAAGGGCGCCTATGGCTTCTTCCACAAGCCGATGCCCGAATTTTTTGGATTCTTCGAGTCCCATCAGGGCGGGGTAGGTGGTCTTTTGTTTTTTGCTGTCGCCACCCACATTTTTCCCCATTTCCTTGGCATCGCCGACCACATCCAGTATGTCGTCGAACACTTGGAAGGCGTGCCCCACCTTGTGGCCGTACTCGCCCAGCGCCCGGATATCGTCATCCCCTGCGCCGCCCAGCAACCCTCCGCTTACCACCGCCGCTGTTATCATCGTACCGGTTTTGTGCGCGTGGATATATTCCAGTATTTTCAGGTCTCCCTGCTTCCCCTCGTATTCCATATCCACTTCCTGCCCGCCTACGGTGCCTTCCGCACCCACGGCTTTAGCCACTGTGCGGATAACGCGAAGCAGTACAGACGGGCTTACGTCCCCCCCGGCAGGTTGTTCGGCCATTACTTCAAAGGCAAGGGTCAATAATCCGTCCCCGGCAAGTATCGCTGTCGCCTCGCCGAATTTTTTGTGGTTGGTTGGCATGCCTCGGCGCATGTCGTCGTTATCCATTGCAGGCAGGTCGTCGTGTATCAGCGTGTAGGTGTGTATCATCTCCAGCGCGGCGGCGGTGGGAAGCGCCGCTTTCCGGTTGCCGCCCACAGCCTCCGCCGCGGCAACAACCAGTATGGGGCGCAGACGTTTGCCACCGGCAAACACGGAGTATTTCATAGATTCAAGGAGCTTTTGCGGGATATCGCACCTGGCGTCAAATACCCGCTTTAATTCATTTTCGACATCGGCGCGTATTGCGTCAAAATGGGACTTTGTCATCTGTCTCCGTGTCTTCTTCCAGGTGGGACTCCTCCATCGGCTCGGTTATCAGTTCCCCCTTTTGGTCCTTCACCAGTTTCTCTATCTTTTTTTCTGCCTGGGTCAGGTGGTTCTGGCAGATGCGAGCCATCTTTATTCCCTCTTCAAACATCTTGAGGGATTTTTCCAGTTCCATGTCTCCCCCTTCAAGGGTGGCGACAATCTCTTCCAGCCTTTCGAGAGCTTTTTCGAACTTTATTTTATCTTCAGCCATCCGCCGATTATATCCGAAACCAGTAGTGGCTTGCCATTTTT
>JAHFEI010000044.1:5980-10819 GCA_023248615.1 Nitrospinales bacterium
CTCCGGTTACGGGAATTTCAACTAAAAAAGGGATTGCTTCTGGCGGTCTCCCTCCCAAGGATTTTGGTCCGAAAGTCCAATTTCTCCCTTGCTCCAAAAAATGTCGTAAAGGCTGGTTCCTCCTCCAAAAAATTGTTTAATCCCTACCTTGCCGGTGGCACGCATAAAATAAGCCCAATAAATTCAACGACTCCTGTAGCTTAAGTTAATTTGGCACATAACTTGTTATATGTAATGGCAAGAACAAGTTTGGGGAATTAAAAAAGTATGTACACGAAGTTTTTTGGATTAAAGGAAAAGCCGTTCAACCTGACTCCTGATCCGAGATTTCTTTATCTTGGAAAGAACCACAAGGAGAGTTACGCGCAACTCCTTTACAGCGTTAAGGAGTATGTGGGGTTTGTCGTGCTTATCGGCGAGGTGGGGACGGGCAAGACGACCATCTGCCGTTCGTTCCTGAACCAACTCCCCTCCAGCTGCAACCTCGCATATATATTCAACCCGAACTTGGACGACCTGGAGCTTTTAAAAGGCCTTAACAAAGAGCTTGGCATCGAATACCGGTACGCCACAAAAAAGGCGTTGCAGGATGTGTTGTACAACCATCTTTTAGAGCAGAAGAAGAACGGCACGCGGGTGATAATGCTGATAGACGAGGCGCAAAACCTTTCGCCTTCGGTGCTGGAACAGATACGGCTACTTTCCAACCTGGAAACCGAAACGCAAAAGCTCATACAGATAATACTTGTGGGCCAGCCGGAATTGGACGCTATGCTGGAAAACGAATCGTTGCGGCAACTGCGGCAACGGGTATCCGTGTGGTGCCGCCTCTATCCGCTGGACCAGCGCGAAACAAACGATTACATCAACTACCGGCTCAGCATAGCTGGCGGCGGGCATCTGGATATTTTCAGCCAGCGTGTGCTGAAGGAGATATACCGGTTTTCCAACGGGACGCCGAGGCTGATAAACCTACTGTGCGACAGGGCGCTTTTGGCCGCCTATGCCGTCAGTGAGCGGCAAGTGAGTTTGAAAACCATAAGGAAATGCATACGCGAAGTAACTGGCAAGTCGCCGCAAAGCGGCCTGTTGTCCAGGCTTACGTCCGCGCTGGCGGTGCTGGTTTCCATTGCGGCTTTTGGGCTACTTATCTCTTCCGGCGCATTCTCCGGCGTGTTTAACGCGGAGGCAAAGGGAGTGGGCAAGCAACCCGTGCCAACGGCTAAAAAAGTTACGCCGACGCCTCCGGTGGTGTCTGCTCCCGCCGCTGTGCCAGCGATAAGCCAGAATCCCGGTTCGCCCGCAGTTTCCGTGTTGTACGGAACGGAGGGGAGGAACGCGGCGGTAAATAGCGCTTTTACCGCGTGGGAAGCGAATCCAATTGCCGCCGATGAAGCATCGCTTACGCTCGACAAGATAGCTAAGGCCCGGAAGCTGGAGTGCCTGGTAGGGCAGATGGATATGGCGCAACTTAAGGCGCTCAACTATCCGGCGGTGCTGGAGGTAAGCGACGACAAAGGCAAAACAGGATTCCTTGCGGTGATGTCCCTTACCGGCGATACGTTCCACACCGGAGCCAACGGGCCGACGGTAAACAAGGAGTGGATTGAGAAACACTGGAAGGGCAAAGCATATATATTTTGGAAGGATTTTATGGGCGGATCGGAACTCCTGAAGAAAGGGGACCACGGCCCGGCGGTGGAGTGGTTGCAATCAAGCATGCTTAAGTTGGGATACGTCGGCGACCCGAAAGGGGTAACCGGGGTGTACGGGGATAAAACGGCGAAGGCTGTCCTTCGGTTCCAGGCGGAAAACCAAATGCCGCCCGATGGGCAGGCAGGCGCCGTAACCAGGATGTTTATCTTCAACCTCCTGCCGGAATACAAAGTGCCCAGGTTATCGTAGGCGGATGGGATTATGAGCATAATACTGGACGCACTTCGCAAGGTTGAGCAGGAAAAAAGGCTACAACAACATCCTCAGATAGACATAAAGCAAAGGCTCCTGCAGGATAAAAAGTTCACAAGCAACATCTCTCCAGGCACCAACATAATGTTGCTGGGCGTGGCGGCGATTGTGCTTTTTGCCGCCACAATTTCGGGCGCGTACTGGCTGGTGAACGGGAACGGGACTCACGCTACCATGCCCGTCCCAAGAAGCAACGCACCCGTGGTTGCGGTAATAAAGCAACCGGAGGCGGCTATGCCAGTGTCGGCGGCGGTACCGGCAGAAGAGGTAGTGAATCTTACAGTGGCAAAAACGCGGGCAGAGAAGCCTGGCGAGCTGAGGGAGCCATCGGGCCGAGGGATAGAAAAGGATAGGCGCCCCTCCAGCCAGCCAGCTCCGCGTTACGAACAGGTGGAAAAGAGGGACTGGCCGAGAGAGAATGAGGAGGAGGTTTTCTCAGATCGCGCGGCCAGCCCTCTCCACCAGGGAAAAAAGGATGTAGCGGCCGGGACCGAGCCGCCTGTAGCCAGGCAACGCGCGCAGGCGGCCCCCGTGCCGGTAGTCCTAGACGGGATAATATTCCACACGGACCCTACGAAGCGCTCCGCGCTTATACGGCTCGCGTCGCAACCCTCCAGTTCTCTGGTTAAAATCGGCGACGAATTTGGGGGATACCGGATTGAGATAATAGACCAGAACAAAGTTGGGATTTCCGTCGGCAACAAGCTGGTGGAACTACGGCTGGAATAATGGGGCGCAAAAAAATTTCCGCTATCGGTGGAGGGCAAATACAATGAACGCAGATAATTATATTAGGAACCTTTCAAAAGAAATGGAACATCTGGAGATGGAGATACGCAGGCACGGGATGATTCTGGCCTCTGTCTCTGCATCCACCACCAGGAGCATAGGCGACCTGTCTTGCCCGGCGATGGCTGGCGATATCCGCCATGAAACATTTTTCCATCCCGCCGCCCAGCAATGAATATTGCCGCAAAATACTTGCAATGTTGCATTGCAGGCTTGGCCGTAATGCTGTTGTTAGCTCCGTTCGCGTACGCGTTCGAAGTAGGCGGCTTGGCCACTCCGGACAGCTTTATCGTGGACGAAGCAACCGGCAGTTACTACATATCAAACATCAAGGGGCGTCCGCTGGTGCGGGGCAACGTGGGTTTTATAACGCGGCTTGACCCCTCGGGCGATATTGAAAAACTTAAGTTCATAGAAGGTGGCAGGGACGGCGTAACGCTCCATGCGCCGAAAGGGCTTTTGATATTGGGCAATACGCTTTACGCCGCAGATATAGACCATGTGCGGGGTTTTGACAAGCAAACAGGCGCCCCCACGGTGGATATAGACCTTTCTACGCTGAAGGTAAAATACCTGAACGATGTGGCGGCAGGCCCGGACGGAAAGATATTTACCAGCGATACCGTAGGCAACACCGTTTACTCCATAGACCCGGCAAACGGCAATAAGGTGACGGCATTTGCCAGCGGTAAGAGCCTAGATTCCCCAACCGGCCTCGTGTACAGCAAAAAACTGAACAAGCTGTACGTGACGTTGGGGCGCGGGATGCTTGGTATGCTGGATATGGACGGCAAACTAGAAATAATCGCCACGCTTCCGTCGCGCGGGCTGGTGGGCATAGACTTGGACGAAGATGGCAACGTTTTCATTTCCAGCTTTGGGGGGAGCGTAGTCTACCGTATTGCCGCGACCGGCAAAGCAAAAGTGCTGGCGCGTGTCGGATCCGCCCCTGCGGATATCTCGCTCGATAAAAAGAAAAGGCTGGTTCTGGTGCCGCTATTCCTGCGGCATAAGGCCGTTACCGTCCCGTACTAAAGTATTTTGAGTTATTACGGATACGGCAAGGGCGTCATTCCCGCCCCGTGTCCAGCACGGGACACTTTCCCCGTTTGATGCCCGCCTTAAAACCCACAAGCTCCAAGGTCAGTTGAAAGACTTCTGGGCATTCTAGCTCGACCATAAAAATCGCATTATTTTTGAATTTGGGGATCACGGAATGGTCTGCTTTCACTCTATCGGCGACCATTCCATCTATCTATGATGCGTTTCCCTGCTGTGCCAATCGAAACGCATTCGCAGGTTTTCAATTTGTAAATTTGGTGCCGGAGGTCGGAATCGAACCGACATGAGGTTGCCCCCGCGGGATTTTGAGTCCCGTGCGTCTACCAGTTTCACCACTCCGGCAAGATACAAGGACACAATTCTACATTTTTAGGGGTGAAAGCTGAAATATTTTTTTCTGCCCGTATTATCCCGCATCCAAAACCACAAAAAGCGGGATAGAAAAGTAGCGCCAAAAAAATCCGGCGGCGCCAGACAGTAGCCGGGGCAAGGTGGTAGACTGCAACCAGGAATGAAAACAAAAAACACGAAACGGCTCGACATCCTGCTGGTGGAGAAAGGCCTTGCCCCGTCGCGGGCGCGGGCGCAATCGTACATACTTGCCGGGATTGTATACAGCGGCGGACAAAAGCTGGAGAAGGCAGGCACGTTGCTGGATGCAACCGCAGACATAGAGGTGCGCGGCAAGGAGCATCCCTACGTATCGCGCGGCGGGATAAAGCTGGCGGCGGTGCTGGATGCGTTCCATATAGGCCCCGCAGGGAAAACCGCGCTGGATGTGGGAGCCTCCACCGGCGGGTTCACCGATTGCCTTTTGCAACGCGGCGCAAAATCCGTGTTAGCCCTGGATGTGGGCAAAGACCAGATAGACTGGAAACTGCGTTCCGACCCACGCGTAAAAGTGGTGGAGGGGTTCAACGCCCGCACGGTATCGCCGCAAACCGTGGGCGGCCCCTTTGATATCGTCACCATAGACGTTTCGTTTATCTCGCTGGAGCTTGTCCTGCCGCCACTGCCCGG
>JAHFEI010000045.1 GCA_023248615.1 Nitrospinales bacterium
TCCCAAGCCTCCTCATCTCCTTCACTATGGCGGCGCCTTCCTTGCCGTCTCCGGTTTAAATAACCGCATCGGGCTTGTTCTTTACAAGTTTTTTCAACTGCGCCGGGATGCTGGTCTCGTCCTGTTGCACGTTGTTGGCGGAATCATTCGGGTAGAGGTACAGTTCATCGGTAAGCACGGCGTTCTGCTTTGCTACCTCAGCCTTGAAAGCCGCTGAAAGCTGTATTGAGTAGTCATTGACCACGGAAGTGAATATCGCAAACTTCTTCCACTTCCTCTCACTCACCACATACTCGACCAAACGATGGATGGCATAGTTGTCGTTCAGGGTATTGCGGAAGTTGTACGGGCCGCTATCCCCCAGCCGCCGCCTTGAGCCGGCGGAAATCAATATGAGCTGGCCTTCATTTATTATCTTGGTGGCCGAAAAACTAACCTCGCCAGTCGGAGCGCCGATGACGCCCACAACATTTTGGTTGATAAACAGTTTCGCGCCATCCTTTGCTCCATCCATTGACGCCTTCGTGTCGTAGACAACAAGGTCGAATTGCTGTTTTTTAATGCCACCGCTCTCGTTTATTTCATCGGAGGCCATTTCGGAGCCATCCACAGTCTCTTTGCCAAAAAACTCCACGTCACCGACCAACGGTGCCAGCACCCCTATCCGGTTTGCACGGGGCTTTTCCTTCTCAATTTGAGCCTCGGTCCTTTCCCCAAACCCGTATTCGGACGCGGCTTTTTCGGTCTGGTTCGGGTCAGTGATGGGAGTTTTAGTCGGGTCTTGCGATGCCTCTAGGAACTCCGCCTCGCGTTTCGCCCTTTTCTCCGCTACGGAAACATCCGGCAAAACGCCCCGCAATTCCTCCGCGCTTTTTTCGCCGGTTTGTGCATCTTTTTTATCGCTACACCCTAAAGAGGGGAGAGCAAGCGCCACCATAAGGGCTACCGGTATCAACCCTGCGCGTCCAAAACGTAAAATATTTTGCCCCCCACACCTTATTTTGGGGTAGAGTAGTCGAATGATAAAAGCGGTCTTGGCAAGTAATTTATAAAGGAGAAGGGCTTTGTTGTACTTAAAGAGGTTATTAATCATTTCAATCTCCATAATTTCCATTTTTATTGCTCCAAAATCGTATGCCGTAGCAGGCTCCGATGACATGGTTGATGTCCCTGAAGGGAACTTTCAGTCCGGTACAAGCAAAAAAACCGTGACCGCAAATGTCGGAAAGTTCAGCATCGACAAATTTGAGGTCACGAACGCACAATATCACACCTTTAAAAAGGAATTCAATGTTCCTGCGGGAAAAGAAAAGAACCCTGTCGGGGAAATCTCGTACTTTGAAGCCGAAGCCTATTGCAAGTCTGTAGGCAAAAGACTCCCCACCCGCAATGAGTGGGAAAAGGCGGCGAGGGGCACTGACGGCAGGCTTTATCCCTGGGGCAACAAATTTGACCCTACAAAAGCGAATACAGTCGAATCGGAAAAAGGCGGTTCCACTCCTGTGGGAAGCTTCGAAAAGGGCAAGAGTCCGTATGGCGCGATGGATATGGCCGGCAACGTTTGGGAATGGGTTGACGAATGGGAAGGCGCGGACAAAAAATACAGGCTGGCTCTTGGCGGCTCCTATTTTGACGATGCGGAAAACGCCTCGGTTGTCTCTATTCTCAAGAGCATCCCGGACGATATGCACGAGTACGTGGGATTCCGTTGCGCAAAGTAATTTAGCCCAAATATTGGCAAGCTGACTGGAGATGGAGAAAATGAACCGTACAGCAAGGCTGTGGGCAGTGTCGTTGTTTCTCGCTTTCGGTATACTTTTTACCGGGTGCTCGGAAAAGATGGGGACACCCGACAGCCAGGACAACTCAAAACAAACGGCGGTGAGCAGCTTCTACTCCCCCAAGCCTGAAGACATAGTAAAAGACCCGGATACCGGTCTTGATGTCGTCAAAGACATTTTAAATATCACCTTCTCCAAGAAAATGGACGAGACCGCCATTAAAAAGGTCGTCTCGTCCATCAATGGAGAAATAGTAGGCCAAGACAAGGCCGCAAGGCTCTATCAGGTGCGCATCAAAGGCGCAAACCTTGAGGATATCGACAAGCTGGGGAAACAGCTCCTCGCCCAGAAAGGCATTGAGCTTACCGCCAGGGATACGGTATCCGTACACGTTGACCCCTACTACGTCAGGTAGCCGGGGTAGCCGCCGGGGTATTCGGAGTAGCCGGGGCGTTGGGGACTATTTCCAGTTTGCGCAAGACCATGCCGACTTCCTTATTGTAAAACTCTACATAACCCACAAGCTTCGGGTCTACGGCCTGTAAAGCCTCCAGCGCCTTCTTTGCCTGGGGAAACGGCACAACATCGCCAGCTTCAACCCTGATTACAGTGTTGGGGCCTTCCTGTTTGACTTCATAAACCTTCCATGACGGATTGACCTTCTGCAAGGCGCTCTCATATTTGGATTCCGGCCCGCTACTGCTACTGGAGCAGGAGGCCGCCGACAGGGTGGCAACTACGGCAACCACCGCTATCATCAGATTTTTTAACTTTGAGCTTTTCATGGTTATCAATTCCTCCTAATTTACTGGGACATTTTTTTATCGTTTTCCTTCAAAAAGGAAACAATACTCTTTCTTGCCTCGTCATCTTCCACGCCTTTGAGGGTAGGCATTACGATATTGAACTTTTTCTTAAGTCCCAGCGCATCGGGGTCTCCCTTGGCTATCATATCCTTGGGGTCTTTAATCCAAGCAGAGAGCCAGTCCTCGGTACGCCTGGAAGTTACCCCCGAAAGCCCAGGTCCCACAAGCGTCTGCTCCGTCAACGTGTGGCACCTTTTGCAATACTTCTTAAAAAGCGCGCCGCCCGCTTCAACATCCTCGGCTCTTGCCGGGGCGGACAGGCCCAGCCATACCGCCACGGCAACTAGGATAATCCTACTGCAGGAATTTTTCATTTATGTTTTTTCTTGGGCTTGGCATCTTCTTTCTTCGCGTCTTTGCCAGCGTCCCCATCTGCGCCACCGGTAAGGAATACCGTCTTGAGGCCAACACCGGAGCTTGTCCACAATATCTTGCCGCCCCTAACCTTCGGCAGGGCCTTGTCTATAATGTCTTTGGCCTTTTTCGCCGTGGCCATATCAATCTTTGGAGTCAAATCTTCTCCCTTGGTAAGTTCCTTCACATCGACTTCCGCATCAAGGTTGCCCTCGCCGTCGACCTTGAATGTCACCACTCTCCACTCGCCCTTACCCAAATCGGAAAGTTCCTTTTTGGCCTTATCAAGCGATTCCTGCGAGATGCTTACGCCATCCTTCGGAGCGCCGCCGCCACCCTTCCTCTTTTCGAGTACAGACTGGTAGTTCTGCCTAACGGCGCCTAAAAGCCGGTCATCCTTTGTCTGGTCTGCATATATTTTGGACATCGTACCGGCAATGTTGAATATGAAATCCTGGTCCTCAGGCTTCACATCGGGGGATACGGCGTATCCCACCATCTCTTTTATCTCATCGGGTACCTCGCTGGCTCTTGATTTGATAACCTCTGCCATGCCAGCTTGATCTTTCTTGTCGTATGCCTTTATGAAGGCCTGTCCAACGCTTTCCTGTTCCGCCGCCACCGCTTGTGGAGCCAAGGCTGTAAACCCAAGGAAAATAAACGAAATTAAAAAAACCGCCAATTTATTCATCACATTTGCTCCCCTATACTAAATATCCTTCAAGTAAGCCCCAACCACCCTTATTATCCTCTCTTCCAGAGTCACAACCGACTTCTCGGAAGTCATAACCGCGTACACATATCCAGCCGGAGTGGCCTTCCCGACGTTAAGCGTCAGCGGAACGGAGCTACCGGCAGTCCACAAATGCACCTGCACTGCGGCAGGATCAAGCCCGTATTTGTTCATGCCGCGCATGTCGTTCGCAACAAACTCCTTTATCTCGAATTTCTTGATTTCATCCAAAAACTCGTTAACCGTAGTATAGTCCGCTTTTGCGCCCTTTATAGTACCTTTTCTCCACTCGCTTTCCGTGTCCTTTACCAGCACAACCGTCTTCTCGGCGCTCCTTACTTCAATACGGTTGAGTTTGCTGTTGTCGAAGGACAATAACTCCCTGCTTCTCAATTCGTCCGCAACGCGCGGGATGGCGTTTATGATTTTTTCTTCCAGGATAAAGATGTTGTCGCGATCCGACATCGCACAGAAGTAACCCCGTTTTTCCGGGCTCCTGTTCCCTATATCCACCTTCACGGTGGCGCTGGAATCGCCGCTAAGCC
Organism: Nitrospinales bacterium; assembly: GCA_023248615.1. Classification (GTDB taxonomy): domain Bacteria; phylum Nitrospinota_A; class UBA7883; order JACRGQ01; family JACRGQ01; genus JAHFEI01. The sequence continues at coordinate 4,280 of JAHFEI010000045.1, forward strand.
AGAACAGGACAGAGGCCGAAGGCTTATCCAGCCCGTACTGGGAAAGCTTCTCCTTCTTCTCCGAAACAAACTCCTTCACCTAGCCATTGGCAAAGAAGCCTATAAACTCAAAAAGCTTGTTATGGTCGGCGCGCGTCTGCATCGGCTTCTCAACGCGCCATTGCCCGTCGTCACCAAGTTTGAACAGCATGGAGGAATCGGGGTGGACGATGGACACCTGGTCCACCATGACGGGATTAAGCCTCAACACGGACTTGTCGCGGAAATAATAAACATCCTTGTCCGCCTCGGAGCGGGCATCAGCCAATACCCTGTATACCGGTTTTTGCCCTTCCAACTGCGCGTATGCCACGCCCATGGTAGGCGCCCTGTTGCCGAACAGGATAGTATGCTCCTTAAGGTCCTTACCTACCTTAAGCGTTACGCGGATGGAAGGGGTGGCCAGGCCGAATTCTGCCAAGCGCTCGGGAGTAGGGTTCCTATCCATCACATATTCCGCGTCGTTCCTGGAATCGGTGACTTCCTTTATGAACTTCTCTACCGCCCCGTTGTTGGCCATGGTTTGGACGGGGGAGATGATTTTCCATCCCTTGTCCCATCTCTCCAGTTCCATATTGCCAGATTCCCTTTTCATGGAAATGGCAAGCACCTGCTCAGCCCTAAAAGGAAGTAGCTTGGAGGCCTCTTCTTTTTTCTGTTCGGTTTCCTTGGTGGATTTGGAGTCGATTAGCGTGTAGCCCCCCACCGCCACCAGGACAATTATCCAAATGAAGGTAGTTTTAAAATATTTCATCGCCTATCGTCCGCTGGCAAACAACACTACCTGAACCATCTTCTCTTGCTGTATATGCCAACGCCTACGAGCAGGATGGTGGACGGAACCATGATTACGGGAAGCCAGAAGATGGCTCTCCCCTGCGCCGCCGTAAGCACCACCGGCGTTACATCCTTCTTGTGTGCGCGGACGGCTACCAGGTCGGCCTCGTCCGCAAGCCAGCTTATCGTATTCATAAACAGGTCGCCGTTACCGGCAAGGTTGAAATTGGTGTTGCTTGCAAAGTCGGAATCCCCGACAAGTATGAACTTGCCGTATTTTGCCCTCTTGCCGCCTTCGGGGTCTTCCTTGCTCTCCACCGGTATGGTGGTTACGCTCATTATCGGGATGGGGCCGCGCTTATCGCTTCCCTCATCGTATGATACGTCGCCGCCCTCTAGCTGCTTCTTGTTCGTTTCGGACCAGCTGTTCGGCCCGGTTAGCGCCAACTGGTACCGCCCCTGCTTCGGGTCTTCATCTATGTACACGGACTCGGCTATCGGGAAAAATGAGATTAGCTTGAAATCCTGCGTAAGCGGATGTTTCTTGTGGTACGCGTAAACAACCGGAGTAAGGTTGTTGGCTCCGTACAGCTGGCTCTGCTGGTCTATTATCACGTCATTGTTCAGCTTAAAGCCATATTTCTCCAGCCATGTCCTGTACATTGGCGGATGTGCGGGGTCGATTTCGGCAAATATGGAGCCGCCCCTCTTATAGTAGGTGTCCAGCTTTTGCATTTCTTCGGCAACCAGGTCGCGATCCGGGCTGGCTATAACCACAACGGAAGCGTCCTCTGGCACCTCTTTGGACTGGGTAAGCATTAATTCCTTCACCACGAAGTTCTGGTTCAGCAACGCAGTGGCGGCGGCGCTATATCCGGTCTTGCCTGTGGAGGCCAAATCCTTTTCACCATGCCCCTTGACGAAATAAACCGTTTTCTGCCTTTCCTGCAACAACTTTATAAGGCCGTTGGTGATTGTCTCTTCCCTTTCATTCCCTATCTTCACCTGCTTGGTGCCGGACATGAGCAACATTACGCGGTATTCCGAAACGCCGTATTTGCTTGCCTGCCCGGGGTTCTGGTCAGGGTCTATAAATGTGAAACTAAAGTTTTTGGAAAGCGTGGCATATTCTTCCAGTAAATCCCTTATGGTCTGGCGCTGCTTGGCGTGAACAGTGTTGGCCTCTGAGCGGTAGAACGCCACAGCCTTCACCGGAACAGTTAATGAAGAAACAATTTTTTTAGTCTGGGTGGAGAGGGTAAACCGCCCGCTCCTTGTGAGGTCGAGCCGCTTCTTGTGGGAATTCGCCAACGCGGCGGTAAAAACGATAATCACCATGAATATGGCGACCATGACCACCATATTTGCGCCGTACTTTGCGCTTTTCCTGGCAAGAAGTTTTTTGATGTCGTCGAACCGGGCATAAAGCAGGAAGAGCGCGAGCATAAGCCCCACCCAAAGCAATCCCGCCGCCGTTAGCGTAACAGTTCCGGCAATGGCATAAATGCTGATGCCAGCGGTTATAAAGGTGAAGGCCAGTACTGTCGGGATTATTATGCGGTACATTTTTAGCTATGCCCTCCATCTCTTAGATTCAAGTGAACGCATACTGAGGAAAAGGAAAAATATCGTGAAAAGGAGGTAATACATTACGTCCGACGTATCCAGCACCCCTTTGGCAAAAGTATCAAGGTGGGAAAGGATGGAAATATATTCCAGCACCCGCCCCATCACTTCGCCAACGAATGCCGCAGTGGCGCCAACCATGTAGAGGATCAAAAGGGAAGCGAAGGAAAGCACCGCCGCTATTATCTGGTTCTCCGTCAGCGTGGACATGAATACCCCAAGCGCAATGAACGCGCCGCCCATTAAAAGTAGCCCCACGTAGCCGGATATGATGACCCCCCATTCGGGGTCGCCGAAGAAAGCGACAAGCAACATGCACGGGAAAGATAGCAACAACATAATTGTGAAAATTCCCATGCAACCCGCGAATTTGCCCAAAACCGCCTCGATGTCCTGCACGGGATAGGTCAGGAGCAGTTCTATTGTGCCGGTCTTTTTCTCCTCCGAAAAGACGCGCATGGTAAGCATCGGGAGCATGATGAGCATCACTACGCTTAAAACCCCGAAGAACGGGCGTATGACGAATTCAGTAACGTTAAGCACGCCATACTGGCTGGCTATCATGGGGTCGGTCTGCGCCTGGAAGCTAATCGTGCTGAAATTGGCGAACATGTTGTAAAAATAATAGCCGGTCAACACGGAAAAAATGGTTATCACCACAAAAGCGACCGGCGAATAAAAATACGACCGCATCTCCTTCAGCAGGATAAAAATAAAATTCCTCACTTTTTCATCTCCTCTTCAGTGACTATCCGTATGAAGATTTCCTCAAGGCTCATCTTCATCGGCGTAAGCTCGTACAGGTCCCATTTGCGCTCACCGGCAAGGCGCGCCACAAGGTGCGAAAACTGGCTGGCATCTTCGAATTCTATCGAGAATTTGCTGGTACCGCCCTCGCTACCGATGCCAAGGGTATCAACACGTTTAACGCCGTGCATCTTCTGCAATTCCGACAGGATTGCGCCATGCTGGCCAGCTATGCGGGCCATAACGCGGTTGCTCTTGCTGAGTTGGGCGGTAAGGTTCTCCGGCGTGTCCATCGCCTTTATCCTTCCCTCGTCTATTATTATGACCATGTTGCAGACCATGCTCACCTCGGGAAGGATATGGCTACTCAGTATTATCGTCCTCGTGCCTGCAAGCCCTTTTATCAAGGAGCGTATTTCCAATATCTGCTGTGGGTCAAGCCCTATCGTCGGCTCGTCGAGTATCAACACTTCGGGATCGTTTATCAAGGCCTGTGCAAGACCCACCCTCTGCCTGTACCCCTTGGACAACTCGCCTATGAACTTGTGGGCCATATGAGTGAGGCCGACCTGCTCCATCACTTCGCCCACTGCGCCTTTTATCTTTTTCCACGGCACGCCTTTTACCCCTGCAACAAACGTAAGGTAAACCGGAACCTGCATGTCGGTATAAAGCGGCACAGTCTCGGGAAGGTAGCCTACCTTGCTCCTCACTTTGAGCGACTCCTCGAAAACATCATGGCCGGCAATAGTGGCGGATCCGCTCGTCGCGGGCATGAAACAGGTCAGTATCCTCATGGTCGTAGTTTTTCCCGCGCCATTGGGTCCCAGAAAACCGACAATCTCGCCTTTTTCAATATTGAAAGAGACCTCCCGTATGCCACGGGCATTGTTGTCGTATGTTTTCGTAAGGTCTTTTACGTTTATCATCTAAAAATCTGCCCCTAACAAAATGGTTCCAGACTGCCGCCAAAAGGTTGTATACGCAAATAGCAAACCAGAACAATACTACAATGGTGGGGGAAATGAAAGTACCTAGAATCAGGGAAGTATTCGGTAATTCATAAATGCCGGGTTGGACAACCCGCGCCAAACTACTATCCGGAAGGCCTTCCGCTTTTAGGCGTAAGCAAGTTTTCCTCTGGGCACGGGGATTTTGCGCTTCAGGCTTTTGGCTAGTTTAATCCACTCCTTGATAACCACCTGGGCGTTTTTGAGCGCTTCTTCGTACGTTTCACCATCCGCCATGCATCCCGGCAGTTCCGGCACCTCCGCTACAAATGCGGCATCCTCCTTGCTCCAGTAAATAATTACCTCGTACTTATACATCACGCCCCCTTGTTCAGCTTGTATTTCAAAATCAACCCTCGCACCTGTTTAACCTGATATGGCTTTGCCTTTCCATCCGGCAACGCCTGGATGTTGATAATTTCAACCACTCCCGACCTGGAAAATATATGGTGAGAACCGTTAATCCTTTCGCCAAAACCTAAATCCAAAACCAGCTTTCTTAAATCGCTAAAACGGATATTTTTATCCGAGAGGCCACTTTAAACCGCCCCAATGCCCCCCTTTTTCATCAGCCGTTACATAACAGAAATTGGTTTGGCATGTTAATACTGCAAAACAGGATGTGGCTTGCGGATTTTGGACAAAAAAAAGCCCCGGTTTCCTAAGAAACCGGGGCCAAAGAACTGTGTCTTAACTCAGATTCTTATTTGGCGTCTTCCGCCCAGTCGCCCATCTTTGCAGCGGCGTCCGTATCGGAAGTCTTGGAGGTCACGCCAACCTTCGCGGAAGCCAAGCGGCCGCCACCGATAGAGCTGTAACCGCCCTTGTTGCTACCGCGGCCAGCCATTTCACCCGGAAGTTCAAGCATTTCGTTTGCATCTTTGAACTCTGCGTTTGTGGAGGCAGAGGCCGCAGTCACATCGTTCTTGTCCATGTTCTGGGCATAGCTCGGGGACAGCGAGCGAATGAACGCTACGACGTTCCAAATATCCTGGTCTTGCAGGATGTTGCCCCAAGGAGGCATTGCGGACGACAAGTTACGCGCCACGCCGCCGCCCTTGATGGCGGTGAAGATGTCGAGGTTGGAAATAAAGTCTGCGTATGCGCCGTTGGTCAAGTTACGCGGGCGGGGGTCAAGCTTCGAAGCCGTCGGGCCGTCGCCTTTGCCTGTCCAGCCGTGGCAATGTACGCAGTAGAAGGAGAACCAGTGTGCGCCCTGGTCCGGATCCGCACCGGCAACCATTGTCTTGCCATCGTGGCGCGGGCGGGTGATGTTGTTCCACTGGTTAACCCAGCCGTTGTAATCTGCTCCAAGCTTCGAGCCTGAATCGTGCTGGCGGAACCAAACTTCGGTGACACCGCTCTTTTCGCCAAGGCCGGATTCAGTATCGTTGGCCTGGCCTGTCCACTTGTTGGAGTAGCGGCCTTCCATCAGTTTTGCAAGCGGCGACTTGTTTGCCGACTTGATCGGAGCAACTTTCAGCGCCTTGGTGACAGTCGTTTCGTTGATTCTGTCTGGGTTATCCGCGACCTTACCAACGCCGGTAAGATAGTCGAAGCCTGTTACGCCGTACGTCGAGTTACCCTTTGCCTGGCGGGTCTTGTTCCCTTTGTGAACGTCATCGCCAGTTTCGTTGTTATAGTCAGTAGTTTCTTTGCCGAATGCTTCGCGAGTCTTTTCAGCTGCGGCTTCCGAAAGGTCGCCAGCTTTTTTCGCGGCGTCCAGTTCTGCGGCGCTCTTCTTGCCGGCATGCGCGTCGCTAACGTACGCGAAAGTGCCGAAGCAGAAGGCCATGGAGAATATGCCAATCAAAAATGGCGTTGTTACCCGTGCTATTTTCATACTAAACTTCCCCTCTAAATAAGTTATTAAGCCAGTTGGCATTGTTACCCGGGTACTTAAGTTAGCAACATGCGTACCGCCAACAGGGGGTAATTCACCCAACATATAACATGTAACAATAAAGATTCACGTTAACTGAAAAACGCCGAAGATTATGCCGATAAAAGGGGGCAAACCGGATTTTTTGGAAAAGCATGACAATTTTTGTCACACCCGTTTATTTGGAGAATTTCTTATTCCACCCGGAAAAACAGTGAACGTAGCGTTAACTTTTAAACGGTATTTGAACGATATGTATAGCACAGGATGATGTGTGGTTGTCATTTTGACTACCTGTCTCCATAAAGATGCACAGCGGCAATTCCACAATAAAATGGCCTACTGGAGTTGGATGGTATCTACCCCTATTATGCAACCACTGAAATACCACTTGTCATCGTAAACGTCGACCAGAAGAGAGTTGTCGAGCCTTATCTTACCAGCCATGC
>JAHFEI010000046.1 GCA_023248615.1 Nitrospinales bacterium
CTTGGCCTTACGCTTGCCAAAGATATTATGGAACTGCACGGAGGGGAACTGGGCGCAAGTTGCGAAATCGGCAAAGGGTGTACGTTCAGCCTTAAGTTGCCGTATGTCCGCCCAAGGGTACTCATCGTGGATGACGACGTGGCGTTCAGGCTTTTGCACAAGATGAACCTAAGGAGAATGGAAGCCGACATCACCGAGGCGGGCGATGGGAAAGAAGCTCTTGATATGGTGGCAAAAGCCTTGCCCCACCTGGTTATCACTGATATAAAGATGCCGGTTATGGACGGGCTGGAGCTACTGGAAAAGCTGAAAGCCGATGCTGGGACGAAAGACATCCCCGTTATTGTGGTTAGCGGCGAGTACGGCATGGAGATACGGGATGCCGTATTTAATATGGGAGCTGAAGATTTCGTGACAAAACCTTGCGAGCCGGACGACTTCATCCCAAGGGTCAGAAGGTTTATCGGGTAACCTCCCTTGGGATGTTTGCCCTATTACGGGCGGGTTTTGCCAACCTGTGTTATGCCCGTAGCGGTGGCGGCAAGCAACATTAGCCCCTACTTGGCGCACCTAAAGCCGGTATCGGCATCGCGAAAATCCGGCGCGCCGTAAATGCGGCTGGCCGCCCGCAACCCGTATGCATTACGGTTCCACGACCCGCCGCGCAAAACATGCGCGTTGCCGTTGGCCGGGCCTTTGGGATTGTCCTTGGGGCTACTTGCATAATAGCCGCCGTCATACAAGTCGGCCACCCACGCAAATACGTTTCCCGCCATGTCGTGCAACCCGAGGGCATTGGGTGGATAGCCGCCTACGGGCGAGGTTTTTAGCAAGCCGGAATCCTGGTAGTTTGCATCGCCGGGAGCAATCTCATTTTTTCCGGTACCGTACTTTATCTTCTTTCCCCCATCCCGCGCGGCGTATTCCCACTCCGCCTCTGTAGGCAAGCGGCCTCCTATTGAGGCGCAATAACTGTTTGCCTCATCCCAGCTGACCATTTCAACCGGGCAGTTGGGACATCCGCCGAAACGTGACGGGTTCTTCCCGGTCTTGGCCTCATATGCGGACTGCGTCACATGGTACTTGTCCATATGAAAATTTTCCAGGCAGACTTTGTGCGCAGGCTCTTCATCCTCGCCACCCTCATCAAACGTGTTCCCCATCACAAAACAGGCTCCCTTCACAAGCGCCATGGGAACAACGACAACCGGCGCGGGAGGAGGTTGCGCCGTTTGGGCGGCAAGCGGCGTGGGCGGAACCGTTTGGGCGGCGGGCGGCGCGGGCTGGGATGCCTCCCTCTTTAGCGCCGTAATACGTATTTTGGCAATGGACGCGAATTTGCCCTTCGGGTAGTCCTTCAAGTATGCCTCAAGCTCTTCGATGCTCTTACTGTCCTTGATGCTGTCCCAGAACATCATCTCCACGCCCAGGACGCTGGCGCCTTTCGACGTATCATCGGCAAAGGAATGGACAGGTAGCAAAACCGCCAGAAACACCGCAATTGCAAAAATGGATTTCATGCTTCCCACCGTTGCAAACGGACCTATATTTTCGTATGCGTGCCGTCGCACCACGGCGCCATTTTGGTGTGCTTGCAGGCGCACCACGGAACTTTACCGTCTTCCTTTATTTCCACTTTGCGGGGGCAGTTCTCTTCCCCTTCAAAACCTGCCGCCTTGTGCGCGCCATCGCAAAACGGCTGGGTTGCCGAATGCCCGCACCCGCACCAATAATAGGTGCCTGCTTTCATGTCCATGACGATAGGGGCTTTCTGTGCTACTTTGGGTTCCGGCATGTTATCCTCCTGTTAGGAACTTGGTTAATCGAAAATCCAAGGGAATACGGTCGCTCCGGCTCTCCCCTGCCCGAACAGCATACCTCACCTTTCGCCTAAGGTGTATTCCTACTTTATCCATATCCGTGACAGGGCGGGATATCCCGTAGGGGCGGGTTTTAAACCCGCCATCCCCCCGTACCACCCAAATCCCTTTGGGCAGGTTCAGAGTATTTAAACTTTTCATAGCTACGCAAAAATTGTCATTCCCGCCCCTACAACATCCCGGAGATTGGGGGCTGTAAAATGTCCGCGACGAAGATGGGGCAAAGGACTACTGTTCTTCCTCGTAGACAGTCTCGCCATCCTCCGCAAACTGGGTGAACAGCGAGCCGCCGTGATGGAACTCGTCGCATGTAAGCGTAATGATGTCGAACGGCACCTGGAATTTCTTCATGGCGGCAACTTCCGCGTCCTTGGTTATTGCGGCGCGCTCAAAAATGTCCCTATCCCGAAAGTCATCGGACACTACCAGCAGGTCTATATCACTTTCCTCCTGCTCATCCCCGCGTGTGCGCGAGCCGTACAACACTATTTTGGAGACACGTATACCATCTTCCACAAGACGGTCTTTCAGGCAATTAATGGCGGCTACAACCGCGTCTTTATCCATTCCAGCGCCTCCCTGCTATGTGCTATCATCTGCCTGGTTTTCTCTTCGTCAAAGTTGTTCAGCATCCGGTGCAAATCGTCCGGGTAGCGTATCTGTGTGCTGACCCTGTTAAGGGTATAAATAAAATCGTACGTATGTTCCGGCACATGCATCTTCATCCGCTCTATGAGGTAGATAAGGCTGTGCGTTTTCGGCGGTATACGCCCAAGCTTGGCGGTGTAAAGCCCCTTCAACGCTTTTTCGATGGAAAGGTGGCACATGAAAACGGCGTAAAAAAATCGCCCCACGTTACAGATAAGCTCGGCGGTATCCATATCGAAATCCGCCTGGCGGAACCATTCGTTCGGTCTTTTCTTCACATCACCACCGTCATCTGCGGAAAAGCCGTGCGCGGACCCAGCCCAAAGATATCCGCACCGGAAACCGCGCGGCGCTACTCGGCGCGGTTGTGTATGGTAACAAGCTTTTTGATAATGTACTCTTTTTTGCCGGACGGGAGGGCAACCACAAATTCGTCCCCTGCCCTTTTCCCCATCATGGCCTTGCCTATTGGGGCCGCAATGGAAATCCTTCCCGCGTTCACATCCACCAGGTCGGCCACCACCAGCTCGTAGCAAATCTCTTTGCCCGTATCCAGGTCTTCCAGCGTCACCAGACTACCCAGCCCCACGCTGTCCGGCGATATTTTGGAAAGGTCGATAGAGCGCATGAAGCGGATGCGCTCGACAATCTGCGCTCCACGCGATTCCAAGTTGCGCTTTTTCTCCCGCGCCGCATGGTACTCGGCGTTTTCCTTCAAGTCGCCAAGTGCCGCGGCACGGTTAATCTCATTCGGTATTTCGACGGCCAGCATACGCTTGATTTGCGACATTTCCTTTTCAAGCTTATCAATAGTATCTTTGAACATCTTCTTCCACCTTTTAAAGCAATTGGATTCCTGCCAACTTACGGAAAGTTTACCATATCCGCCCAACAATCCAACAAGGCAGGTGCAAATTCGGATGTGGGACAGTTTGATATCAATTCGACCACTCACGCGGCCTAACAACGGCAAGGCACGACCCGGAAACTGGCAGGTGCGGAAAGCCCGTTAAACCTCCCCGCACCTGCTCCTTTCTGGCGTCTCTGTACGCCAGCCGTATCTCATGCCTGCAATGGGATGGCTAAAAGAATAGGTTTGCCCCCAAAATAAACCCTTTGGTCACGTCAGGAGCCATCGTGGTTCCCGCCGAGAGCCCTACTTTAGTGTCGATTATCTGGGATCGGTAGCCAAACGTGAATGCCGCTCCGAAATCGGACAGCTTGTAGGCAAGGCCCAATTCACTCGAATAATAGGTGGCAGTGTCGGCGCTTGGTGAGGTGAATGTCGGACTGTAGCTGACATCCATAGCCCCGTAAGCAAAGTTGCCGTAAATGTTCCACTGCCCTGCGATGGCGGCGCTACCCATAAGGCCAAATGTGAGGCCGCCCATGGTAGTTGTGCTACTGGAAGGTGTGGAGACGACCGCCCCTATCTTGTACGTGTTGGTGTATTTTTGGACAACTTGTTTATAGCCGACTGAGACGGCAAGGTTTGGAATGATGTAGTAAGCCACGTTTGTGTCCAATTCACTTCTCTTAGCGGTGTTCATAAAACGGACGGGGGATGCAGAGGTGCCAGGATATGCGTCGGAATAGTCGGTAAAAGTGTAGCTAGTTTCCGGCATGTAGCCTGTTGAAAGGGCCCAGTTGCCGTACTTAAGGCTTAATGACGGGATGAGAGCGACAGTGCTGGTGGAATCGAAGGTTACTATATTGGAGCCAACAGTACTGCTTTCATTGAAATTGCCGGTCGTCCATGTATTGGCCCAGGCCTTTGCCCCGATATTGAACAGGAGCTTATCCCCCGAATCGCCATCGGCAAAAGCCACCTTGGAGCCTGAGGCCAGCATGAGGACAGACAAGGTAATGGCAAAAAATAACTTTTTCATTTACTACTCCCAAAATAGTGTTACTCAACTTGTAGAGGCCGGAAAAGCGCCTCAATCCCAACCGAATTTATTTTCACAACAAATACTTAAAAAGTGGGCGGCAAAAACACACCTTTCCCCCCGGTGTCTTTGCTCTTTTCCTCCAACTCCCTCCTCTCTTTCGCAAGCTTTTGGGCCTGCTCCCTAGCTCTTTGCTCCTGCTCCCTGGACCTCTGCTCCATCTCTCCTTTTTCCAACGCCAATTTCTCGGCCTGTTCCTTGGACTTTTTTTCCATCAACAGTTTTTCCTGCGCCATCCGCTCTTTTTCCTGCGCCATCCGCTGTTTTTCCTCTTCCATCCTGAGGCGTTCCTCCTCAAACTTTCTATTGTCTTGGGTCGGCACTACATTCTCCTCCGGAGGCGGAACGATATTGGCCAGCCTGAAAATAAATTGCCCGCCCTCATCGCCAATACCGCTGATGGGCGCGCCTCTGGGCAGTTGCTTGCTGTCGGTGGAAACCTTGTCCTGCAATTCGGTCAATATATGCCCCACCGGCGTATACCCGCTCTGGTTCCTCTCCAGTATCTTCAAGAGGTAGTAGGCGAACGTGCTGTGGTTCTCCTTTCCTTGGTCAGGGACGGGGTAAAGCCCGCCTGACGTGATTATCCATCGGGACCTGTCCTTGTACAATTCCGCAATCGCCGCCGGGCTTACATTCCCCAAGCTCCTGGTTTTAACGCCCATAAGAGATTCCCCGAAGCAGGAATCCGCTATAGTCAATATGTGCTTTGCCTTTGAGCTTTTTATATATTCGCGGATGTCGCTGTTGCTGACGTATGAGGAATTCTCCCCCAATTCGGCATCGGTCGGAACCCAATCGCCCATCTTGGTTTCTTTGTCGTACTCGCCGTGGCCGGCGTAGTAAATCACCAGGTTGTCATTCTCGGCAAGCGTTTTCGTAAACTGGCGAAGGGCATTCAGGATGTTCTTTCGCGTGGCCTTCTCATCGTAGAGCTCCTGCACCCGCTCCTCGGCAAACCCGTATTTTTCCTTCAGTAGCGCCGCCAGCGCCGATGCGTCCGCCCGGGCAGAAGCCAACTGCATATCGGGGGGGAGGTTCTTGTATTTATCAATTCCGATAATGAGCGCCCAGTAAGTGCCGTTAACGGTTCCGTCTCCTGAATCCCTCTTCTGGGCTATGGAAGTCCCACGCATCTCCTGCGGGTTGGCAGATTGCACAGGGAAGCACACAAAGAGAAACACCAGCACAACTGATACGGCAAAGAACCTGCTCATACTCGCACCTCTTCTTGTGGGCAAACTACCTCCTACCTCTATGCTACTCCGGATGCTCGTAATGTCAACCGCTTTCCTGAACAGCGACAGGGACTGCGAGAGGACTGCGAGGCTTGATTTTGGGGTGGTGTGGGAATACAATGCAACTAGGAAAAGGGTTCTCTTTTAAGGCTTCCAGTACGAGGGGTGCCAAAGTGAAAAGTAGAAATCCGATGAGTCAAAGTTCCTCTCTCCACCATGCGTTCTTGGCCTGTCTTTTAGCCATTGTCTTTTTTATCCCCGCACTCTCGCTCTACGCCTGCGGAAGCAAGGCTGACACGTCTGGCTCTACGGCGACAACATCATCTGGCTCATCTGGCTCATCTGGCTCGTCTGGCTCTACGGTGTATACGACATCGCCGACAGTCAGCTCGACCTCCGTTAAAGTAACGTCGGGTGGAACGACCACGACCACCAGCCAGAGAAGCGGAGGGTCGAGAACGACCAGCACGGCCGCTTCTACTGGGCCTGTGGTGGTGGGTAGCTCGGGTCAAATCGCAGTTGTCTTCTCCGAGGCGATGGATGGGGGAACGATGGTGATAGCGAATTTCACTATAACATCAAGCGCCGGAAACCCCACGTTCACCCTTTCATGGGACAACGCCAGCAATACCGCTACGCTGACAGCCACTCTCACCAGCGGGACCGAGTACACCGTCACGGCGCTCAGGGGGCTAAAAGACGCGGCGGGGAATACAATGGCGGCAACTTATTCTTTCTCATTCACCGCGTAAAGCTCCTCTGGAGCTTGATGCGGGCTGTTGTGGGAGCTACGGCTTCCTTGATGCGCCAACCGATAGCGCAATGGATTTTGTGACTGTTTAGGCTAAAGGAATTATTCCAAATTTATTAACCTTCGCCGCGATGCACAGAAGCCCACCTCCAGCGCACAGGGACATCTGCAAGCGTGCCTTTTCTCTAATGGAAAATAGCCCATCCTTTTGCTACAATAAAACGAAAATACACCGAAAGGCGCACGATGGAAAACAGAAAAATAATACACGTGGATATGGACGCCTTCTATGCCGCAATAGAAGTGCGCGACCACCCGGAGCTAAGGGGTAAGCCGATAGCTGTCGGCGGAGCGCCAGCGCACCGTGGAGTAATTGCAACTTCCAATTACGAGGCGAGAAAATATGGCGTCAAATCTGCTATCGCTTCTGCACGCGCCATAAGGCTGTGTCCCGGACTTATCATCGTTTCCCCCGATATGGATAAGTACAAGAAGGAATCGAAGCGAATACAGGAAATCTTCTCGCAATTCGCCAATTTGGTCGAACCGGTATCTTTGGACGAGGCATATTTGGATGTCACAGGCTCCGGGCATTTTAACGGCAGTGGAACCCTTATCGCCCGTGAGATAAGGAAACGGATTTTTGAAACCACCGGGCTAACGGCATCGGCAGGGATTGCTCCCAACATGTTTCTCGCAAAAGTTGCAAGCGATTGGAATAAGCCCAACGGGCAATATTGTATACCGCCATCCATTGTAGGCGACTTTGTCGGCATGCTGGAAGTCAAAAAGATTCCGGGCGTGGGAGCCGTAACAAACGAAAGGCTTCTTAAATTGGGTGTAAAAACCTGCGGAGACCTTCAGATGTTTTCGAAGGAAAGTCTTATGGAGCATTTTGGGAAGTTCGGGGTAGCCCTATATGAGTATTGCCGGGGCATGGATGATAGCGAGGTGGTTGCCGGACGGGACCGTAAATCGTTAAGTGTGGAGGAGACGTTTGAGCAAGACGCCAAGGGGGAGGAAGAAATTCTTATAAAACTCCCAGCCTTGTATGAAGACTTCCTCTTCCGCCTGAAGCGGTATCGGGAAAAGTCAAACAAGCAGATCACCGCCATCAATGTGAAAATAAAGTTTTCGGATTTTACAAATACGGCTATCGAGAAACGTTTCGTAAACCTGGAGATGGGCGAGTTCATCTCGCTATTCAAAAAAGGTATCCAACGCAAAAACCTGCCAGTCCGCCTCATCGGGCTTGGGGTAAAGTTTGTTGAAGAGAAGAAGGAACGCAAGCCAAAGGAGGAAGCGAACAATCTCCAGTTGGCGTTTCATTTCTGACTCGCTCTCTTCGCTCTATTAAACTCCGAATGGCTCATGGAGACTGGCGGGTTTTTTGGGGAGTCATTTGTACGCGCTTCCATGCCCGCCATATGTGCGGGATTAAACCAGATTTTTATCTTCCTTGAAAATAAGGTTGAGTTGTTGGATACTTATCCCTCTTGTCAAGTGGTGGGCGTAGCTCAGTTGGTAGAGCAATGGATTGTGGCTCCATCGGTCGAGGGTTCAAATCCCTTCGCTCACCCCACTTTTTCAACCCCTTACGGGGTTCGCCCATCCACTGTAGCAAGGATGTAGCAAAAATGTAGCAAACTCCCTTGACCAACATAAGCCTATTAACCCTTTTCCTCATTGCGTTTTTGCCTTTGGATTCCATTGTTCAGCGGATCCAACATCCCATCTAGGAAGTTAAATTTCCGCTTAATGTCCCGCCTTGGTGCCTTTTGGAGCGAGAGAGAGAATTCCTTTGGGTTGTTCGTACAGCCTATTCGTCATCGGTATCACCTGGCTAACGCCACCCTTGTTGGTAGCGCCAGATACCCCATATTCGTCGTTTCATTTTGTATTCGTGAATTTGGCTTTGGACCACTTCGGCCAACATTATGCGTTCGAAAAAGGAATCGGAAATGTAGATACTTCCATCCGGCTCCACCGCTATTCCGTGCGGTTCTGTTTCCGCATTTACCGCGCCGATGGATAGGCGCAAACACAAAAAAACGACATGATAAGGGCTATATCCCGGACGTCACTAGGATATTATAGTGGACGTATGGTCACACACGCTTTGTACGTAATTGCCGCCTTGGGATGTTTGCTCGTCTCACTGTTTGTTGTAGCTAGGTGGTACGAGGGCAAGGCGATGTTCGAGCCGTCACGGAAACATCTGCTAACGCCGCAGGGTGTGGGGCTTCCACCGCCGATGGAGATATTCATTGATTCCGGCGGCGCAAAAATACATGCATGGTTTTTCGCCCGCGACCTATCCGCCCCAACGCTGCTATACATACACGGAAACGCCGGTAACGCCGCAGATAGGCTACCGGTGATAAAAGGGTATCTGGATTTGGGGTTAAACGTATTCATTTACGACCCTCGCGGATACGGGAAGAGCGAAGGCAAGGCCACACCCGGAAATTTTATGGCGGACGCATTTACGGCATACCGCCACCTCACGGAGAAAAGGGGGATAGACCCGTCTGCCATCGTGGTGTTGGGGCAATCGCTTGGCGGCATGGCGGCGCTACGGCTGGCAAACAGCGTAAAATGCAAGGGGCTGGCGCTGGAAGGGACTTTCGTATCCGTGCGGCAGTTGGTAAAGGATTTGCATCCGAAAATCCCGGTATGGCTTTTAGTAACGTCCTGCCAGGACAACGAGAGGGAAATAAGAAAGCTTAAAGTGCCGGTGCTTTTGATATTTGGCACGATGGACGGCACAATACCCACCTACCACTCGAAGCGACTTTTTAAGGCCGCGCACCAACCTTGCGAACTGCTGGAGGTAAAAGGCGCGGGCCATACGGATATGTACATGGTCGCGCCAAAACTTTACTACGGAGCCATAGCCCGCTTCGCCAAATAGCCGGGGTTAGGAGAACAGGTGAACCATGAGCATTGCCGAAAAGATGAGTAGCGATATTATGAACGGGAAAATAGCCCAGTATAAATAGATTATGGCCTGTTTCAGGTCGTTGTGGCGGTGGTAGGTCGCCACTATAACCCTCCAGAGTTCCGCCACCGAGTAAGACAGGAAATCCTCATCGGTCGTCTTGTCAATTTTTTCCCGGAAGACGGCAAAGTTCTTGAAATCGTCGTACGTATCGCGAGCATGGAAGAAATATATCTGCGGCGCGCCCGCGCCGGGCATCTCGTTGCTCTTAGTCCACACGTTTACGATGCTGGATGTTGCCGAGAGGATGGAAATGGAAAGAAGGCCGATTGCGGAGACGACCGCAAGTATAAAGACAACCGTCATGTTGCGCTCTGCCGTGGAAAGTGCCCTTAAACCCGAAAGGTAAAAGCTGTGGTATTGGCCGAACAGGAATATTGTCGCCGTAACCAATATGGCATCTGCGCTAAGCACTATCGCCGCCCTTCTGGCGATGGCCACCCTTAGCACGTCATAGCGGTCTATCATCCACGTGAGTATGGATAACCTGTCTTTGACGATGTTGCCTTCCATGTACTTCCCCCATTTATTGATGACTGCCAAAACGATGCAACAAACCAAAAAAGATGCCAATCCCGCCCCGTGTCCAGCACGGGGCAAACTCCAGCGGGAATCCAGGCCCCGGATGCCTGCTTTTGCATGCATGACAGTTTTCCGCATTACAAATCCCTGCGTCCATTCTAAAACAGTTTCATGGAGTTTTCCCAAGCTTGGAAAACAATATTTTGTCCCCCACGTTTAGCTGTTAGAATCGGCGCATGGGTAAAATACGGGGACTAAATGAAGTTTGACGCATCCAGGTTTGTCGCACACAGGGGTTACGCCTCAATATATCCGGAGAACACGCTCCTATCAATGTCGAAAGCGATTGAGGCCGGAGCGCTTTACCTTGAGTGCGACATACAGCTTACCGCCGACAGCATCCCCGTGGTGCACCACGATCCCGGCCTTACGAGGAGCGCAGGCGTAGAAGGGAGCGTAATGGGCCTTCGGGTGGAGGAGCTTTCACGTTTCAGTTTCGGCGAGCCGGGCCGCTTCGGCGAAAAGTTTTCTGGCACGCCATTAACAACGCTTAAAGATTTGGTTAAGCTCCTTTTGGAAAACCCGAAAGTGAACCTGTTCGTGGAACTAAAAGAGGAAAGCCTCCAAAAGTTCGGGACACAATTCATGACGGAAACGGTTTTCCGAACGGTACAACCGGTAATAGAAAGGTGCATTGCCATTTCTTTCGCAAGCGCCCCGCTAAGGGAAGCGGCCAAGCTGGGATGGAAGAGAACCGGCTGGGT
>JAHFEI010000047.1 GCA_023248615.1 Nitrospinales bacterium
GTACTGCACCAGCCGCTTGCCGTTGAACGGGCTGGCCTCGCGCTCTATGAAGTATGCGGTTTTGGCAAAAGTTTTTTTGTCGCCCCTCACCTCTTCAAACGGCGGCAGTGTAAGGCGTGGCTCCAGCGTGCGGGCATGCGCCTTTGTAGTCAGGTATGCCACTCCGGGATGGGACTTCAATTTTTGCAGGGCCTGTTGTGTAGCATCGGATGTGCGTAGTGCCGGGCCACCCGTTTGCGCCGCCGCGCTTGCCAGCTCGCTGGCGATGGCGGATGCAATCTGCTCCCCCATGCCGAATACCAGCAGGTCGGCATCCATGCCAAGCAGGATGGAGGGGCGCACCTTGTTCTGCCAGTAGTCGTAATGCGCCAGCCGCCGCAGGCTGGCCTCTACGCCGCCGGTTACGATGACGCTATCCGGGTACGCCTGCCGCGCCAGTTCGGTATAGGCGGTGGTTGCATAATCCGGGCGGTGGCCGCCACGCCCACCTTCGGCATACATATCGTCGGAGCGTGTTTTTTTGTTTGCGGTGTAGTTGTTTATCATGCTGTCCACCGTGCCGGAAGATATGCCGATGAAAAGCCGGGGTTGCCCCATTTGCGTTATGTCTTGCGTGTTGTCCCAGCGTGGCTGGGGGATGATGCCGACCTTGTAGCCCTGCCGCTCCAGCCACCGCCCCAAAAGGGGGATGCCGAAACTGGGGTGGTCCACATATGCGTCGCCTCCGATTAACAGTACGTCCAGTTCGCTCCATCCCATCCATTGCATTTCCTGGCGGGTGGTGGGCAGGAACCTGGAGCATAGCTCGCGGTGGGAGAGGGTTGGTTTGTGCGCCGGTTGTGCCATCGGTTGAGGATATCAGGTTGCTTTGGGCCTATTTCCCCTTCATATCCTTTTCCATCTCATCCAGAATCTTTTCGCGCCCTTTGGCTTCTTTCCTTTGTTCAAGCTTTATCAGGCACCACAAGACAACGAGCAACAAGGCCGCAATGATAAGGCCAGTAGTGTAATCAATCGGCGTGGTTGCGTAGTACACCATTTTCTATCTCCGTTGACGCTATTGTAAATTGGGACGCGTTGAACCCCGACCCCCATTCTACCGCCCCTTGTTGCCGTAATCCTACCAAATTCGGTAGGCGCTACCAATCCCGGCGTTCCACCCGAAAGTGATTTATTGATTTGCCAATAAACGGGGGCAACCTGATATATTTAGGGGCATGGGTGTGTTCGATTCCATAACCGGGGGCGGCTCGAAAAAAGCTAGGCAAAAGCTGGACGAGGGGCAGGTTCTGCTCGAAAGCGGTCAAGGCAAAGAGGCTCTTGCCTGTTTTGACGAAGCGGTAAAGCTGGACGCAAAATGCGTGGATGCGCATTACGCCCGGGCAAACCTTAAATTGCAGTACGGTAAAAAAGAGGACGCGGTAAAGGATTTCAACGAGGCATTGCGGCTTGACCCCGGCCACGCGAAAGCGTATGGCGGGCGTGGGCTTGCGCGTGTGCAGATGGGGCGGCTTGCCGATGCGGTGGGCGATTTCAACGAGGCATTGCGGCTGAACCCGCAATCCGCGCTCCTTTATTACAACCTGGGTAGTGCGCGGTTTAAGCAGGGGCAGTACCAAGAGGCGCTGGAGGCGTATGGGCATGGCTTAAGGCTAAACCCTGGCCATGCCGGCATGTGGTACGCCAGCGGCAAAAGCAAGGCGGCGCTGGGGCGCAAGGAAGAGGCCATCGCCGATTTCAGCGAGGCCATAAGGATAGAGCCGAAAAACCCCAAGGCGTTCGGGCGGCGGGGCGTGCTTAAGATGTCGCTGGGAAACATGAAGGAGGCGATGGCTGATTTCGACAAGGCGATAGCGATGGAGCCGCGCAACGCCGGGGCGTACTTCAACCGCGCCAACGTGCGCTCCCGCATGGGGATGAAGGAAGAGGCGGTGCTGGATTACGACGAGGCTATACGCCTTTCCCCCACAAACGCGGTAGCGTACTACAACCGGGGGAATGGGCATTTCTCGCTGGGCAAACATGCGGAGGCGATAAAGGATTACAACAAGGCGCTGAAGCTGGATTCCACGCTGGCGCTTGCGTACTACAGCCGTAGCGCCGCGCGTATCTCCACCGGCGAGCGCGATAAGGGCATAAAGGACCTGGAAATATTCGTCCAGATGTCGGAGAACTCCCTTGCCGGCACCTCCAAGATACGGGAGGAGGCGATACGGCAGCTTGAGGCGTTAAAGACCAGCAATACTGTGGCAGTGATGCCACTGCCGGAAGATACCGAGCCTATGGACGCTATCAAGGAAGTGGAATCTTTTAAGGGAGAGTCGAAGGCGGGAGAGGGGATAAAGGAGCAGAAATTCGAGGCGATAATATTTATCGATATCTGCAAATCCACCAACACGATAGACGGCTTCGGCGAATTGCATTATTTCCAGAAGGTGCTTGGCGTGCTGGACAAGCCGCTGGCGGAACTGAAAAAACGGTACAACTGCATGTTCGAGAAAAGCACTGGCGACGGTTATATGCTGACTTTCAACGACTGCACAAACGCGGCAAACCTTGCCGTGTGCATATTGCAGGAGGTGGAGCGGCACAACACGATAACGGACGACCCAGCCTTTAAAGTCGACCTGCGTATCGGGATGGATTGCGGACAGGTGATAGTGAAGGAATCCGATAGCGACCGGATAGGCGATGCCGCCAACATCGCCAAGAGGATAGAAGGGCTTATGGCCGATTCTTTCGTGGAGCTTGCGGAGCCAGCTAAAATATCGTTCCCGGATAAAAACCGGATTTTTCTTTCGGCCAAGGTTTTGACCATGCTGGGGGAGAGCCACAACATCAAAAACTCGGAAGTGGGGTGGGCGGAACTGAAAGGGAAGGTCGGGATGCGCTATCAGATACACCAGATACACTGGCGGGAGTCTACGCCTTCCGCCTCCCCCGGAAGCACCTCGGTAAGGCTGTAATAGTTTTAGGGTTTGACATTTGCCCCGTTTCGGCTAGAATACCCCTCTTTTGGAGGAAGAATTGAAAAAGCACAGATCGCCGGTTAAAGCGGCAAAGCAGGACATAAAACGCCACGAGCGCAACGTAAGCTACAGGCACAATGTCGCCACGATCACCAAGAAGGTGAACTTGACGGTAGCCACCGGCGATAAGGCGAAAGCCGCGCTGGAATTTAAGGCCGCACAGGCCTTGATTGATGGCGGAAAGACCAAGGGAATCCTGCACCGCAAGACTGCATCACGCCGCGTTTCGCGCATAGCAAAACGTGTCGCGAAAATGGCCTGACGGGCCTTTTACGTTGGGGCGGAGCGGGCTGGCCGGATTCTTTTCCGGGGCGGCGGGCACTTTGCCCCTGAAACATCCGGTTTCCGGCAGGCATTTCAAAACGGCAACCTTTGTACTATAATCACGCCGCATGACGGTGGGGAAATGGAGCTTCGAGAAAAAGGTGTTGTCCTTTTTCATATTCGTATTTTTCCTTATCGCGTTTTCTCCCGCGCAGGGCATACATAACGTCTATCTGGGCTACAATGGCGGGGTGGTTTCCATATTCAGCGGACAAAACCCGTACCCCACGGACTGGAGGACGGCTGAACCTCCTTTTGGCAATTGGTTTCTCTGGCCGCCGCTTTTTGCCCTGTTTTTCTATCCGTTTTCCACTTTGGTCATGGAGCCGCATGTAGCATCCTACTTCTGGTGTGTGTTTAACATGCTGGCGTTGGTCGCGGGTATCCATGCCATTTGGGGCATCATAGACGGGAACCAGAAACTTTTTAAGGGGAAGTGGTACCTCTTCGCCCTCGTCCTCATCGCAAACGAGATGATAGGTAGCCTTACCAACTTGCAGATAAACAGCCTCATCACCGGCATTACGCTTTTGGGGGTGGCAATGTATTTCCGGAAGCGGTATGCGGCGGCGGGGTTTTTCCTGGCCTTGGGTGTGGGGTTGAAAATTATCCCGCTTCCCATGGCCATGTTGCTGATGCTGGAGTTCAACTTCGTATTCATAATTTCGTTCGTACTCTTTCTGGCTGGGCTTTCCATGCTTCCGATGTTGGTGATGTCGCCTGCCCTGTGGGCGGAATGTTTCCGGTCGTTCTTCGAACTCCATTCGATGGAGCGGGTGCATGCCATCTATCTCGGACTCCATCCCACGCTCCAGCATTACGGTATCATCATCAGCACTTCGGAGTTTATGCCCTTTTTGCTGGTAAATGCCATGGCGTTGGCGGTCACTGCGTTTATGGTGTTCCGCAAGGATAGGGAACAGTTCGTGCGCCTGCTGGTTCCGCTTGCGCTCGCGTTTATGATACTTTTCAATGCGCGTGCCGAAAGCCCCACGTTCGTCATGCTGGCGCCGATATTTACGTTCATACTGCATGCCGCCCTTTCTGCGAGAGAAAATGGAGATGAGGGGGAGTATAAAACCCACATGATGTTTTTGCTCGTCGGCTGGTTCCTTGTTTCCATCGTCTTTTCCGATCTTGTGCCGAAACCGATGCGCGTGTTTTCCAACACATGGCATGTAAAGACAATCGGAGCCGTTTGGCTTTACGTTTGGGGATGGAAACAGGTGTTCTCATTTTTCAGGAATGATGCGGCAGGGGACGAACTGCTAGTCCCGGTGGCACAGTAAACAGGCGGAAAAGGTTTGGGAGACGTGGAATTTAAAAGTCTCCTGAAGAAAGCCAAGTTGCGCCTGTTGCGGATGCACTATGAAAGCAAGGTAGGCCATATCGGCGGGAACCTGTCGTCGCTGGACGCCATTTTGTACCTGCATCTTTTTGCGATGAAAAATGATGACCTGTTTGTCCTGTCAAAAGGTCATTCCGCAGGGGCGCTTTACGTCGCGCTTTGGATGGCGGGGAAACTTGATGAGGGAGACCTGGAAAAGTTCCACCGGGACGGGACACGGATTGCTGGCCACCCCACAGGGGGCTGGCATCCGGGAATAAGGTTTTCCACCGGTAGCCTGGGGCATGGGCTGGGGCTTTCTGCTGGCGCGGCCCTGGCGCGAAAGATAAAAGCTGCCCCCGGCAAGGTATTTTGCCTTTTGTCCGATGGTGAGTGGAACGAGGGTTCAAATTGGGAGGCGCTCATTTTTCTGGCGCACCAAAAGCTGGACAACCTTACGCTTCTTATCGATGCCAACGGGTTGCAAGGGTTTGGCGGCACTAGCGAGGTGGCTACGCTGGAGCCGCTGGCCGAAAAATTCCGTACCTTTGCGCTGGATGTGCGCGAGGTGGATGGGCATGACCACGCGGCGCTTGCCTTGGCTCTTGCCGCGCAGGCCACGTTGCCGAAAGTGATAATAATGCGCACGGTTAAGGGAAAGGGCGTTTCGTTTATGGAAAACCGGATGGAATGGCACTATCTCCCTATGACCGAAGAGCAGTACAAAAAGGCGGTAGAAGAGGTGACGGCGCCATGAGGGATGCGGTATGCAAAGCCCTTGTAGGGCTGTGCGTCGAAAGGAAGTTCGCCTTTTTTACCGGAGACCTCGGCTTTATGGCGCTGGAACCGTTGCGGGACGCCATGGGAGGCATGTTCATAAATGCGGGAGTGGCTGAACAGAACATGGTCTCGGTTGCGGCGGGTGTTGCCAGCGAGGGGATGCAGGCATGGGTATATAGCATCGCCCCGTTTGTCTATGCGCGCCCCCTGGAGCAGATAAGAAACGACATTTGCTCCCACGGTTTCGACGTAAAGCTTGTCGGCAACGGCGGCGGTTATGCCTACGGCTCCATGGGCGCCACACACCACGCGATAGAGGACTACGGCCTTATGTTGCCCCTCCAAGGGATGCGAGTTTTCGTGCCGGTATTTACCGAGGATGTGGATGCTGTGGTGCGAAAAGTTTCGCACACTTACGGCCCGGCGTACCTGCGGTTGGGCAGGGGGGAAAAGCCAGCCGGGTTTGCTATCCCGCCATATGCGCCGTGGAGGAAAGTGCTGGATGGCGGCGGCCCGGCGTTGTTGGCGGTGGGGCCGCTGTGCGGGGGATATATAGGACCTTTGCTGAAGCTGGAGGAGAAATCCCGACCACAACTGTGGGCGCTGGCGGAACTGCCCTTGGCGACCAGTCCGCCGCCGGATGAATTCATCGCCCGTGTAGAAAAAGGCGACGCCCTTTTTGTTGCGGAGGAACATGTCATCCAGGGAAGCGCGGGACAAGCGGTGGCGTACCACCTGATGAACGCTGGCGTACGTTGCCGCAGGTTTGCCCACTTCCATGCCGCCGGATACCCATCCGGGCTTTACGGCTCACAGTCGTTTCACAGGTCGGAATCCGGCATAGGCCCGGACTCTGTAATACGAAAAATAGCTGATAAGATGCGCACAGATGGATAGCAGGGATATAGCCTCCAAAATTTCGCGCATGCAAGGGCCTATCCTCGTGCTTGGCGCCAGCGGGTTTGTGGGGAACAACCTTTTCAGGCTTCTGTATAAGCACCGCAATGATGTTTATGGTACCAAATCGCACACATGGGCGTGGCGGCTGGATGGCTTCCCGGAAACAAACGTAATCGCGACAGACCTGCTGGTGGAATACAACATGGTGAAGTTGCTGGATACGGTAAAGCCGCGCGTGATCTTCGATTGCGTGGCGTACGGCGCATACTCGTTCGAAAAGGATTACAGGCTTATCTACCGCACCAACTTCAACCTGGTAACGCGGCTTTTGGAGGAACTGTGCAAGCGCGACAATGTGCGCTACATACATGCCGGAAGCTCATCGGAGTACGGCGACAACGGCGCCGCCCCTGCCGAAGATGTGGCGCTTACGCCGAACAGCCACTACGCGGTTTCCAAGACTGCGGTCTCCGACCTTATTTATTACTACGGCAAGAGGCTCCGCCTACCGTGCGCAAACCTGAGGCTTTATTCGGTGTACGGGCCTTATGAAGATGCCTCCCGTCTCATTCCGACAGTGGTCGCAAAAGGTGTGAAGGGGGAATACCCGCCCTTTGTCGATCCCGCCATTTCCAGGGATTTTGTTTTTTCGGACGATGCCTGCGAGGCTTTCGTGGACGCGGCCTTGAACCTTGAGGAGAAAAACTTTGGCGAGTCGTTCAACATCGGCACCGGGATTAAGACCAAGATTGCGGATATCGCGCACGCCGCCAAGGAGATATTCGGCATAAAGACCGAGCCTTCGTATGCGATGGCCAGCCGCGAGTGGGACATCACCGAGTGGTATGCAGACCCCCGCAAAGCCAGGGAGTGCATCGGCTGGACTCCGCAAACGTCACTGCGCGATGGGCTACAAAAAACCGTGGCATGGTACAAAAGCCTGCCGGAACCGGAAAAGTACCACAAGGCAACCAAGCAGTTGGGGCTCAACACGGCTCACAGCGTTTCCGCCATAGTCACATGCTACAAGGATGGCCAGGCCATCCCGTTTATGTACGAGCGGTTGGTAAAAGTGTTTGAGCGGCTGAACACGGATTACGAAATAATTTTCGTAAACGATAACAGCCCGGACGACAGCGAGGAGACAATTCGCGCCATTACCGCCCGCAACAGGCGTGTAATCGGCATTTCGCATTCCCGCAATTTCGGGTCGCAGGCCGCTTTTAAAAGCGGCATGGAGATAGCCTCGAAAAATGCCTGTGTGCTGTTGGATGGCGACCTCCAGGACCCGCCGGAGCTTATCGAGCAATTTATCGAAAAGTGGAAGGAAGGGTACGATGTGGTTTACGGCGTGCGCGTGAAACGCGAGGCGCCCTTGCACATGCAGATTACCTATAAGCTTTTTTACAGGCTTTTCGACTGGTTTTCCTACATAAATATTCCGCACGATGCGGGTGATTTTTCGCTCATCGACCGGAAAGTCATGCGTAGCCTGCTCTCCTTCCCGGAGCGCGACCTTTTCATCCGCGGCATCCGCGCCTACGCCGGGTTCAGGCAGGCCGGTGTTCCGTATGTGCGGCCAGAGCGGATGTTTGGCGCATCCACCAATAACTTGCTCAAAAATATCGGCTGGGCCAAGAAGGGGATACTCTCTTTCAGCAACACGCCGCTGAACATGCTTAGCGCATTCGGCGTCGCGCTGTTCGGCATATCCGTGGCGCTGGCCATCGTAGAAACGGTGCTGAAGGTGATATTCCCGGATATCGCCCCGAAAGGGATAACGACGATGCTGGTGACAACCATATTCTTCGGCTCCATAAACCTGCTGGGGTTGAGCATAATCGGGGAATATATCGCCAAGATATTCGAGGAGGTCAAGCGCAGGCCGCATTTCATAAGGCGAAGCATAATCGTTGACGGCGAAGCGCGTGAGGCCTCCAACGAAAAAGATATCCTTGATAGGTGAGCGCCGCGATGGAACTAAAGGAAAGGCATTGCCCCGTTTGCGGCTTAAATGGCGCTTCCAGCGTTTATTCGGCATCAAATATTGATGAGAGCAGGCTAAACGGTTATTCCTATGCGTCCCGCAAGGCGCCGGAGCTGATGCATTTCCGGCTCATGCTGTGCGCCACCTGCGGCCTTTTGTACGCTTCCCCCGCGCCGGGCGCGGAGTTGCTTCAAGGCGCGTACGAAGAGGCCGCCTACGACAGCATGCAGGAGGCGCAACTGGCGGCGCGGACGTATATGAAGTACGCAAATGGCGTACTTGCCAACCTGCCAGACCGGCAGGGGGCGCTGGATATAGGGGCGGGCGATGGCGCATTTCTGGGGCGCCTGATGGAAGCGGGATTTACCAGAGTGGAAGGGGTGGAGCCATCGGCTGCTCCGATACGCGCCGCAGAGGAGCGTGTGCGGCCTCTCTTAAAAAAAGGGATTTTCCGCGAAGAGGACTTCCAGTTGGGGGCATATAGCCTTGTTTCCTGCTTTATGACCATGGAGCATTTGGCAGACCCCGGGCAGATGTGCCGTGCGGTCATGAAGTTGCTAAAACCTGGCGGGGCGTTCATCACAGTTACGCACAACTACCAGTCGTTCCTGAATCGGTTGATGGGGGATGGGTCTCCAATCTTCGATATAGAACACCTGCAACTTTTTTCCCCGCAAAGCATGCGCCACATGCTGGAGGCATCCGGTTTTGCCGGGGTAAAAGTCTTCCCGCTCACGAACACATACCCCTTACACTATTGGATGAAAATTGCCCCTTTGGGGAGCGGCCTGAAAAAATGGCTCATCTCATTTTCCAAATCCGCAGGGTTTGGCTACCTGCCAGCGCCAATACGCGGAGGAAATATGTTCGCTGTCGGCTACAAGCCTAACACCTAAACACCCGGTCGCGGTGACGGCGGCGAGAGGAGTTCCAGGCCGACTGCGAGGCGCGTACGGTTACTGCCCGTCTTTCCTGAAGAGCGCCCAGCATCGGTTGCCGGCATCGTTGAAGTACAAGCTGTCCGAAATGCCGCTTATCATGTGGTGGCCTCGCCCGCTTTCTTTCAGTAGCCCGTCATCGATAGACTGCGGCAGGATAGCGCTGTCGAACCCGATCCCCTCATCGGCTATGGATATCTCCAGCACGCCGGAATGGAGTATGTGAGACAGCTCTATCCATGCACGGTCGGAATACAGGTTGCCGTGTATGATGGCGTTGAGCAGTATTTCCTGCAAAACTACCTCAACAAGGTTGACCCTGTTTTCAGGCCAGCCTTCCTTCCTTAGCTTGTCGATAATCGGTACATACGGCTCCGATAGTGCGTTGATGGCTGGATAGCCAGATATTTCGGCGGAGCTTTGCGATGGCTCTCCGGCATCCAGCCTCCGTGTGGCAGGTTTGCCGCCGTTACCTGTCCTCTGTTCCGCTATGACCGAGATAAGTTCCCGGCTCGGGGTGAACCTTGCCGTTTCATATTTATCCGTCGGGTGCACCCCGACAAAAATGAACGACACATCGTCATCGGGTACGCTACTGCCAATATGTGCTTCGAATTCCGTTTTCACCACGTTGTAGGCATCTCTCGGTTCCATCCCGCCGAGCTTCGCCGCTATTTTGTTGCGGAACTTTGCCTCAAAAGTCTCTCCATCGCCATCCCTTTGCTCCATCAGCCCATCGCTGTATAGGAGCAAAATCTGTCCCGGCTCCAGTTCCAGTGTGACATCGGAAAACCTGTCCGGGCCATGCGGCGTTATTTCAAACTGCCCCAGGAAATAACCGCTTATGTCTATTTGCCGGAACGTGCCGTCCGGATTTATCAGCCACGGCCTCGGATGTCCCCCGCCCGCCAGCTTTATTTTGCGCTCCTCAAAATCCATCAGCATGTAAGTGGCGGTAAGGTAATCCGGCGTCCCATCGCAATATTTCCTCAGGTGCTCGTTCATTTCGTTCAGCAATACGGATGGGGCGCTTACCGACTTTTTTGCCGGGTTGGATTTGTAAATATCCACCAGCGACGTCGCCAGTATGTTCAGGAGGATTTCCTCTATGTCGTGGCCCGCGACATCGTGGATATAAATGGCGGCATACCGCGACCGGAACCGTAGCCACTTTATGATATCGCCTCCGCCCGCGCTCCGCATGGTGCGGTAAACAGGCGAGACGCAAAAAAACGGGATTACGCAAGGGGGCGTTGCTATGGAGTCCAGCACGTCTTTCGCCCGGAACAAAGCCCTTTCCATCCTGTCCGAGTACCGTTGCAGGTGTTCCTCGGCTTTCCTGCGCTCCGCTATGTTTCGGAATAGCACCACCGCCATCAGCGATACGAAGGCGATTACCGAAATGTTTACCAGCAGGTAGGTGCGAAGGCTGTGTTTCGCGTCTGTGTGGCG
>JAHFEI010000314.1 GCA_023248615.1 Nitrospinales bacterium
GAAGGGGGCAGGCGGCTTTGCCGTTGTCCGCTTTAAAAGCAAATGGATAAAATTGTAATTGATGGGGGACGGCGACTTGAAGGCGAGATATGCATAGCCGGGGCGAAGAACGCCGCGTTGCCCGCATTTGCCGCCACTATCCTTTGCCCCGGAAAATTCCTGCTGACAAACGTCCCGAACCTGAAGGATGTCGATACCATCATCGCCCTGTTGAAGGAAATGGGAGCGGTGATAAATAAAGAAGGTCCCAACGCCGTCTCGGTGGATACCGAACGCCTTGCCCACTGCGAAGTGTCGTACGACCTTGTGCGCACCATGCGCGCCTCCTGCCTTGTGCTGGGGCCGCTATTGGCGCGTATGGGCAAATCACGCATATCGCTCCCCGGCGGATGCGCCATAGGAGAGCGCCCGATAAACCTGCACCTGAAAGGGTTTCAGGGCATGGGCGCCAACATAACGCTGGAAGAAGGATATGTAAACGCCGATGCGCCCGATGGGCTGGTAGGGCATAAAATCTATCTGGACCTGGTGACAGTAACCGGAACCGAAAACCTGATGATGGCCGCCACCGGCGCGAAGGGAACCACCATACTGGAAAACGCGGCGCGTGAGCCGGAAGTTGTCTTTTTGGCGGATATGCTAAATAAAATGGGCGCGGACGTGCATGGGGCGGGAACCGATAAAATCACAATCAACGGCGGCAAGCCGCTAAAAGCCGTTGAGATGGAAATAATCCCGGATAGGGTAGAAACCGGAACCTTCATGGCGGCGGCGGCAATTACCGCCGGGCAACTAAAGCTTGTAGGGTGCAACCCGGCGCACCTGGAAGCCGTGACGATGAAGCTGGCGGAAATCGGCTGTAAAATCACGGAAGGGAGTGACTGGCTGGAAATCACCGGCCCGGCGCGGCCCAAGCCGGTGGAGATAGAAACCAACCCCTACCCAAGCTTCCCCACCGACATGCAGGCACAAGTGATGGCGGTGCTTTCAGTCGCGGACGGGACCAGCGTTATAACCGAATCGGTTTTTGAAAACCGCTACATGCACGTTGCGGAAATGCGCCGCATGGGAGCCAACATACTGCTGAAAGGCAGGAACGCATTCGTGCATGGCGTAGGTTCGTTATCCGGGGCGCAGGTGATGGCAACCGACCTTCGGGCCAGCGCCTCGCTTATCGTCGCCGGGCTGGCGGCAAAGGGCAAAACACACGTCCGACGCGTGTACCACCTGGATCGCGGCTACGAGCGGATAGAGGAAAAACTGAGGATGGTAGGCGCAAATATAGAGCGCAAGCCAGACCGCAAACGCGACTGATCTGCGCGCCCTCCCCTAAAACGAAGAGCGGGTTTCGTATTCCACCACGGAACCCAGGAATATCTTGTAGCTCTTTCTCACCTTTATCCCCTTCAGTTCCCCCTCCTCTATAAGCCGCTTCACGGTGTTGTCCGAAACGCTCCAGCGCCGTGCCAGCGCCTGTATGGTAACGAACTTCCCCGGCGCAAGCGTCGCATCGCACTCCCCCCCGGTCGCGCCAACAGCTTTGCTTTCAATAGCCTTATTGTTTTTCATGGTCTCCTCCTCCGTATGGCATAATCATATTGTGCGGATACGCACATTGTCAAGTAGAAATATTATTATAAAAACCCATCGCCGTTCCAAAGAAGAAGGGGCTACCTCTTGGATATAAAATCAGTCGGTGTTGCCGCCAGCGCCATGTGTTGCAAAATGCGGGACGCGCACAAAGCCGGACATGGAGCCGGGGGATGGAGAAAAAACTATTTCTTTTCCGAGAGCGTTTTGGCCAGCTTGTTCAACTGGCGTAACATCGTATCGTAGCGGAATTCTATTTTTTTGTGGTCTTCGATTATGGCGGCGACATTCTTGCGCAGGTCGTTCACCACTTCTGCGGCATCCGCCCCGCCTGCGCCCAGCGCATCGGCGGTGATTTTTCCCAGTTCCTCCACCGTCCGCTTGCCGCCTTCCACCCCATGCTGTCCCAGCGAAAGCTCGGCGGCCACCTTCTCCTTCGATGCGGACACCGGAGCATAGGTTTTTTCCGAGGTCACTTTCAGCGGCGCGGAATCGGCGCGCTCCACTTTCTTTTCTGCGGCGGGCGTTACCCCCTGCCCTATTTTGGCCGATAGCGAGCGCATCACCTCGCGGGAGATGAGCTTGAAGGTTTCCAGCACCCCTTCCCCCTTGAACGCCACGGCCTTGCATGTCGGCGCCTTACGCGGATTTATGCGCGATTCCATCTCTTCCATTGCGGCAAGGTTTGGCAAATCCTGCTTGTTCCACTGGATGACGAGCGCGATGGTCTGCATATCCAGCCCGTTTTCTTTCAGGTTTTCCGCCAAGTTGTTGTAGCTCTCGATGTTCGCCTCCATCTGCGAGGCCTGCGAATCCGCGACGAAAACGACGCCATCCGCCCCTTTAAGCACCAGCTTGCGGGTGTTGTTGTAGTAGGTTTGTCCGGGAACAGTATAGAGCTGCATCTTGGTGCGATAACCGCCGATGGTACCCAAATCTACCGGAAGCAGGTCGAAGAAAAGCGTCCTGTCCGTTTCCGTGGCGAGCGACAACATTTTCCCCCGGTTCTGCGGAGCCATCTTCTTGTGGAGTTCTTCCAGGTTGGTTGTCTTGCCGCACAGGCCGGGGCCGTAGTAAACGATTTTGGCTATAACCTCGCGGGCGGCATAATTGAACGTGACCATTATTTCTGCTCTGCTTTCAGCGTGGCATTCACTTCCATAAGCCGCTTTGTAACGTCGCGGTAGGTCTTGTCCGCCTTGTAAACCGCGCCAAGAAAGTTGAACGCATCCTTCATCCGTCCCATTTCCTGCAATGTTACACCAATTTCATACCGAAAACCCATTACATCCACCGGATCGACCGCTGTTTTAG
>JAHFEI010000315.1 GCA_023248615.1 Nitrospinales bacterium
GCATTTTCAACACCTCCTGCAAGAATTCCGTCCGTTTCATAAAACGCCCCCTTTTGCGTCTTATTAAACCGGACAACTCATGTGCTCCCGCACAGGACAATTGATGTGCTCGCAACATGCAGGCAAAAAAATATATCAGTTCTCCGCCGTTAGGTATAAAATCAATAGGCAAGAGGATAGGAGCATAGGAGCATTTTCGCCAGTGTGTGTGTAGCGAAAATATCTTAGATTTACTAAAGTTAGGTGTGTCATTTTGCCGATAATCCTACTGTATGGGTACCGAAAAATAATTAAAAATAACATTGACAACTTACAGCTAATTTGGTTAAATTAGATGGAATTTAGGGGTAAATTCGCGCAAATGGAAAAATATTACGCTGTACTGAATGTTTCTCGCGAAGCCGATTTAAGCGAAATTAAAAAGGCGTATCGTAAGGCTGTGCATATGTACCACCCAGACGCCAACGGCGGGGTGGGGGATCCGGAAAAGTTTAAGAACGTCGTAAAGGCGTACCAATATCTCCAGAAAAACCATAAATCATTAGGAATCAAGCCTATACCCCAAAAGAAAGGCGCGTTTGCCTCCATGATGGATGGGGTAAAAGGGGCATTTGCCAAAGATGTTACGTCCGGCACCTACGCAAAAAGTGCGCAATCGCCAAGACAGCGCAAAACCGCCCGCAAGGACGAGTTTGCGAGCCTGGATCCGGTTATACTCCAGATGCCTTTCGATGAGCTTCAGATGCGGTTTACGGAGTCGCAGAACGATTTTGTTAAAAGGCAGTCTGCCCGTGCGCTGACCTATCTTTTCGGAGCCGGTGCGCTTTCGTTGCTTAGGCAGGGACTTGAAAAATCCAGCGCCCATGTTGGGGAAGAGATTCTTTATTGTCTTGGGCTTATAGGCGATGGCGAATCGATAGCGGTGATAGAAAAATACCTGAAAGACCCGAACGTGAAAATAGCCTGCGCCGCAGTAAGGGCGTTGCAGAACATCAACCAGGGGCATGCCCGCACGCTTCTTGTAAAAATCGAGAAGGAAGGGAAGGCATTGCGGCTGGCCGCGCTACATTTTTTCGAGGCTTCGCCAATACGCAAGCTGGTGCGGGATGGAGTCATAGGGCATTCCGAGATGCACATCGTCCGCTACCTTCGCGAGCATACCCGCCAACCTATGCCGGTAATTTTGGCGGAGCTTGGGCTGGTTGCGGAGTAGCCCGCCCCTTTCCGTATTCTTCTTTTTCTCCACTCGTTGCGTTCTCTTTGGTAAAATGGGAACCGCATGAAGATTCTAGTAATCGGCGCCGGGGCAGTTGGCGGGTACTACGGCGGCAGGCTTGCACAAGCGGGGCACGATCTCTATTTCGTGGCTCGTGGCGAACAGCTTCAGGCCATTACCCAAAACGGCCTACAGGTATCCAGCATCCAGGGCGATTTTACCATCCAGCCAAAGGCGCAGAAGAGCTTCGAGCCTATACCCGATCTTGGCCTGATATTGGTGTGCGTAAAGCGGAAGGATACCGTGGGGATACTAGACACGCTGAAAGCGCAAACCGGCGCGGGCACCATAGCCATAACATTGCAAAATGGGGTGGATACGGAAAAGGCGTTGATGGATGCCGTACCGCCCGAAAGGATTGTCGGCGGCATAGCCTTTCTTGGTGCGGAGCTTACGGCGCCGGGCCGGATAAGGCACACAGCGTCCGGGAAAATCACCATAGGCGAGTTGGATGGTTCGCAATCGCCGCGCCTGGCGGAGCTTCAAAAACTTTTCGAGGGTGCGCAAATACCGTGCTCCATCTCGGCGGATATCGTAAAAGCAAAGTGGGAAAAGCTCCTGTGGAACGTAGGTTTTAACGGCATCTGCGCCATAGCGGGCCTATCTACCCACAAGGTGGTACAGCATCCGGGCAAACGGGAAATAGTGCGTCGGCTTATGGAAGAGCATATCCAGGTGGCGCAGGGGCTGGGGATAAAAATAAACCCTGCGCTGGTGGATAAGTATTTGGATAACGCCGCAAACGGCGGTGATGTTGTCCCCTCTACATTGCAGGATGTGCGAAAAGGCAAGGCTACCGAAATAGATTACATGAACGGCAAGGTGGTGGAAGAGGGCAGGAAACTCGGTATCCCCGTCCCGTATAACGAAACCATTTGGGTCTCCGTCTCCGCTATCTAATCCGGTTTAACATTTCATAGATATGCCAAGGCTGTCATCATTCCCGCGCATGCGGGAATCCAGTATCCTTCACAGTCGGGAATCCGTATAAGCCTGATTCGGAGCGGCCTCATTCATCTCTTGACGGGGATACCCCGGATGAGGTCTACTGCACGCTAGGGTGTAAGAAACTTGCGGCGTAATTGTGAACATAGATTCTACTTTGATACCGCCGCGCAAACGGGATCAAGGTCTTGCAATGTAGCTTGGGAGCTTAATTATGAAATCGGTAATTGCTATAGAACAAGGCCTGCCCCCAGTTTCTGACCCCGACCCGGTTTTACACAGTATTTGTGAAAATGCATCACCTCGAGTTCTGGTTAAGGTAATCCATGGCTAAGATTGTAGCTTTTGTAGGCCATAGCTTCGATGAGAAAGATAATGAAATTGTCAATAAGTTCCTTCGATTTCTTGATTCGCATGAAAAGGTGAATGCTGAATTTTCATGGGACCATGCCATAGCTGCCGAACCAAAGGGGGTCGCCAAAAAAGTTATAGAAAAGATGCGAGATAAGAATTTATTTATCGGCATTTGTACGGCTAAGGAATACGCGATTGCTTCTAGCGCTTTAAAAAAGACTTTATTGGGTCGCTCATACAATGTGAAGGAAGAGTATATGCGGCCTAAGACATCGGACTGGATTATTCAAGAAATAGGATATGCGATAGCATAGGAAATGAAGGTGA
>JAHFEI010000316.1 GCA_023248615.1 Nitrospinales bacterium
GACCGATAAAAAAGCGGTACACAAGCTGGGCGATTTTCTGCTGGAGAACCTTATCCGGTTTGGCGACGCCATGATTGAGGCCGGAGCCGACGTAATTTGCATCGCCGACCCGAGCGCAACGGGGGAACTGATAGGCCGGAAATCTTTTGACGCACACGCCCTTCCCTACATCAACCAGATGGCGGAACATTTCCGGAACCGGGGCGGGACGCCGGTTATCGTACATATCTGCGGTGATGTGAGGAGCCTGGGAACGACGCTATCGGGAATATCCGCCCAGGCCATAAGCATAGACTCGCTGGTAAGCATAAAGACGCTCAGGGAATTGGCGCCCTCCAGATTAAGCATGGGAAACGTAAGCACCTACATGCTGGAAAAGAGCGCCCCCGAAGCAATAACGAAGAGGGGGAAACGGTGCCTTGAAAGCGGAGCCGACATACTGGCTCCCGCGTGCGGCATAAGCCCGATAACGCCCATCAGGAATATACGCGGTCTTGCGATGGCCGTTGCATCTACGGATTTGGTAGGCTCTGCACAATAAAAAAACGTAACATATAAATTCCCCATTTTGGGGTTCGGAGGTATTTATGGTTTGCAGGAAACACTGGATTGTCATGGCGGCGCTAATGGTTCTTTTGGGCATCGTTGGGGCGGCGATGGCCGCAGATAACGCACAGCCCACATCCGGTCTTGTGGAAACGCGGCCATTGTTGCCGCCAAGCGGGTTCACCGGAAGGGCGGCCCAAGCCTACCAGATCGCCGCCGAGATACCGCAAGCCCTGGACAAACTTTACTGCTATTGCAAGTGTAAGGAAAACGCCACGCTGAAACACAAAACACTGCTGACCTGCTACACGAACGACCATGCCTCGAAGTGTGAGATATGCATGAAGGAAGCGGAGATAGCGGGTGAGATGACCAAGCAGGGCAAATCGACAGATGAAATAAAGGTCGCCGTAGACCAGTATGGCGCGGAGATGGCCAGCAAGGCGAAGGAAAAAGAGGCCGCCGAGCAACACGAACACCACCACAACTAGGCAAACGGAAAAATGGACAAGGCTGAAATAGTTTTTTTGCCGCAGAACAAGTCGGCAAGGACTGCAAAGGGTAGCGACCTGTTAAAGGCCGCGCAGGAATCTTTTATAGACATAGAATCATCCTGCAACGGCAAGGGCACCTGCGGCAAATGCCTTGTCCAACACGTCGAAGGCCATCTGGACGAGCCGCACCACGATGAACATAAGCACATAAGCAAGGAAGAGCTTGCCACCGGGGTAAGGCTGGCGTGCAGGTCTACTGTGCATGGTAGCGCTACATTCATGGTATTGGGAGGAACGGGTAAAAAACACCGCATACTCTCGGAGGGCGTAATGCCGCTCTTCGATCTCAATCCAAACGTAAAGAAGACTTATCTGGAGCTTCCAAAACCGACACTGGAAGATAATATAGACGACATCCGGCGGATAGAAAAAGCGCTGGGGAAAAGCATATCGGGGAAACTGCCGTTGCATGCAGTCCAAAAACTGCCCACCACGCTTAGGGAAAACGGTTTCAAGGTTACGCTTGTCTTTTCGGGCGATGACATGGTCGGGGTGGAGCCAGGCAACACGCTGGAGCAATGCTACGGCGTAGCCGTAGACATTGGGACTACCACCGTGGTGGCGGCGCTGGTAGACCTCAATTCCGGCAACGAGATCGCGACGGCATCCCTGATAAACCCACAGAAAAACTACGGGCTGGACGTGCTTACGCGGTTGCAGCATGTGCGGGAAAACAAAAACGGGCTGGAAAAACTTAGCGGGATGGTTAGGGAGGGCATCAACGCCCTCATTGGGGAATTGTGTGCCGATGCCTTGATAAGGCGGGAAAATATTTACGAAGTCGCCGTTGCGGCAAACACCATCATGGCTCATATTTTCCTTGCGGTAGACCCGGTTGGCCTTGCCAAATCCCCCTACGTCCCGGCGTTTACATCTGCGCTAAGCGTATCCGCAAGCGATGTAGGACTGGAGATTTCCGATTCCGGATCGGTGTTTTGCCTTCCGTCGGTTTCCGGCTATATAGGCTCGGACATCGTGGCGGGGCTTGTCGTATCCGGGCAGTACGAGTCCAAAGAAAAAGCTCTTTTCATAGATATAGGCACAAACGGCGAAATTGCGC
The DNA here is from genome assembly GCA_023248615.1 of Nitrospinales bacterium. Taxonomy (GTDB): domain Bacteria; phylum Nitrospinota_A; class UBA7883; order JACRGQ01; family JACRGQ01; genus JAHFEI01. The sequence goes on from JAHFEI010000316.1 coordinate 2,161, forward strand.
TAAATACCGAAAACGGCATATTCGCCTGCTCGTGCGCCGCCGGGCCAGCGTTTGAAGGTATGAATATCAGTTGCGGGATGAAGGCGTCCAACGGCGCCATAGAAAAAGTCTATATAGAAAATGATGTGAGCCTTGAAACCATCGGCGACCGCCCGGCGATAGGGCTTTGCGGAAGCGGCGTGATAGACGCCGTGGGCGAACTTATAAAGATAGGGGCTGTGACCAACTCCGGACGTTTCCTCAAATTTTCCGATGGGGACGCAAAACCGCCATGGGCCAGCAGGTTGCACAACGGCGATGGGCCGATGCGCTTTGTACTCTGCGACGGCGACCACGCCAGGGGAACGGTTGCGCTAACACAAAAAGACGTGCGGCAAGTGCAACTTGCCAAAGGGGCCATCCTGTCCGGGATACTGGCATTGACCGCCAGCCTGGGAATAAAAATGTCCGACATAGAACGGGTGTATGTGGCAGGCGCTTTCGGTTTTCATGTTCGGATGGAAAGCTTGGCTCGCATGGGCGTATTCCCGAAAGATCTGCTGGAAAAAGTAACGCTCAACGGGAACTCGTCCAAGATAGGGGCGATGCTCTGCCTCTTATCGCTGGAGAAGCGGCAGGAAAGTTCGCTAATTGCGGGCAAGGTGAATTACATTGAGCTTTCATGTTACCCGGACTACGACAGGCTTTTCACCGACTGCCTTTCCTTCCCGGCAGAAAAGCCCGTTTAGC
>JAHFEI010000317.1 GCA_023248615.1 Nitrospinales bacterium
GGTGGAATAACGGTTATGCCCTATCGCCAGTTCGCCGTGCAACTCTGCTATCTTTTCCGGGGTGAAAACATCGTGCACCAACCCCATGCCAAGCTCCACATGGTGGGACGACCTGTCGGAAGTGACTATGCCGGAGCTTTCCTGCCCCCGGTGTTGCTGGGCGTAAAGGCCAAGGTAGGTAAGGTTTGCCGCCTCCGGGTGCCCGTATACGCCAAAAACGGCGCACTCGTCATGAAATTTTTCGTCCTCGCCCCATCCGTGTCTCACCGATGGATTATACATCACCGGAAATGAAAGCGGAAAAACAACAATCGGGCGGCATCGGCGGTTTGGCGGCACGTGTGGCAGAAGGGCTGCCGCTACCCGTGATTGGCGTACGCAAACAACCCGCCGTATTCAGCCTGCCCACATGGGTAAGCCGTGAGATTTGTAGGATGGATTGCGGATGCCGCCAATTTTTACTATCATGGTACCCCGATTGAAAATACTAAGAGAGGTAAGGTAACGCATGGAACTGGACAACACCGACAAAAGCATACTGAACATCATCCAAACCGGCTTCCCGGTGGATGCCCGCCCCTATGCCGTGATAGGCGAACAGGTGGGGCTGACCGAGGAAGAGGCCCACGCCCGTGTGATGAATATGAAGAGTGGCGGCGTGATACGCAGGATAGGGGCCAGCTTCGATTCGGGCGGCCTGCAATTCAGCAGTACGCTCTGCTCCGCCAAGGTGCCGCCGGAAAAGGTGGATGAGATGGTGGCCGCCATTAACCGGTACCCTGAAGTGACCCACAACTACGAGCGCAACCACGCATACAACGTATGGTTTACGGTAATTGCGGAATCCAGGGAGCGCATCCAGCAGATACTGGACGAGATAAGCGCAAAGACCGGCGTGGGCGGCATACGCAACATGCCGGCCACTATAAAGTTCAAAATAAAAGTGGATTTCAAATTCAAGAAAGACAAGCAGGAAGAGGAAGAAGAGTGAACCCCGAAATAACCGCCCTGGACAAAAAGATAATGAAACACCTCCAAGACAACATCCCCTCGTCCATACATCCCTACAAGGATATAGCGGACGATGTGGGCATATCCGAAGAAGAGGTGATAGCTAAAATTAAACTGTACAAGGACAAGAAGTGGATACGCCGGTTCGGCGCCACTTTGCGGCACCAAAAGGCGGGGTTTAGCGCCAACGGTATGGGCGTGTGGAAAGTGCCCAACCCGGCGGACAGGCAACCGATGGGCGAAATTATGGCCTCCTTCCGCGAGGTAAGCCACTGCTACGAGCGCCCATCGTACGAGGATTGGCAGTACAACCTTTTCACCATGATACACGGGCAATCGAAAGAGGAGTGCGAAGAGGTTGCGCGCCGCATTTCCGAGAAGACCGGGATAAAGGAATACACCATGCTCTATAGCTCACGTGAGTTTAAAAAATCCAGCATGCGCTACTTTCCGTAAACAAACCGTAGGGGGAACGATGACAGATACCAAACGCGCCGCAAATAACCTGCTTGTTGTAGGCACAGTGGCAATAGATTCCGTAAAGACTCCGTTCGGCGAGGCCGATTCTGTGCTGGGCGGCTCCGCAACATATTTTTCCGTAGCGTCCAGCTACTTCACTTCCGTCCGGCTGGTGGCCGTGGTTGGCAAGGATTTTCCGCCATCCTACATGGATACTTTCCAAAAGCACGGCGTAGACACGTCCGGGCTGGTAAAGATGAAAGGGGAAACATTCCGATGGAAGGGAGCATACGGCTACGACCTAAACGTGGCGAACACGCTGGAGACCAAGCTAAACGTGCTTTTGCAGTTTGACCCGGTGTTGACGAAAGAAGAAAAAAATACGCCGTTCGTCTTCCTGGCGAATATTGACCCGGACTTGCAGATAAAGGTCATCAGCCAGCTTGAATCGCCCAAGCTGGTTGCGCTGGACAGCATGAACTTTTGGATAGAGAACAAGAAAGAATCGCTGTTGAAGGCGATAGGCATGGTAGACATGGTGATTGTGAACGAGGGGGAAGCGCGCGAACTGACAGGGCACTCCAATTTGGTGAAAGCGGCCCGCGCAATACGCAAAATGGGGCCCAAAACCGTCATCGTAAAACAGGGCGAATACGGCTCCCTCGGCATGGTTGGCGACGAAATATTCAGCGCCCCGGCGTTCCCGCTGGAAGATGTTTTCGACCCCACCGGAGCGGGCGATACCTTTGCCGGGGGCGTGATGGGCTACCTGGCGCGCCATGGAAAAGTGACCGGCGAAATAGTGCGCCAGGCGATGATTGTGGGCGCGGCGCTTGCCTCCTACAACGTGGAGGCGTTCAGCCTGCAAAGACTAACCGCCTTGCATTTTAACGATATCGTGGCACGGTATAACGAGATAAAGCGCCTTACGAAATTTGACGATTTTGTACACTAAGGGGATTAGTGGTTTTGCACGGTGCGGGGCGCCTGCCCCGCGCCACTTTTTCCTCCGCATCAACAGTTGATCCCATGAGAATAATCGCCGGATTGGCAAGGGGATGCGCACTAGTTGCCCCAGGCCAAAAAAAAGGCATACGCCCCACGCCGGATAAGGTCCGCGAATCCCTTTTCAACATACTGGACGTGGCCGACACGGTTTTTCTGGACTTGTTTGCCGGAACCGGAGCCGTTGGCTGTGAGGCGATAAGCCGGGGGGCGGCGGACGTTACATTGGTAGATTCATCCCGCCCTGCGCTGGAGATAATACGCAAAAATGTGGACAAGGTGTTGCGGGTGTCGGCCTGCGATACCCCGGCGCACGTTGTGCATTCCGACTGGCTGAAGTTTTTTGCGCGGGGCGGAGAGAAAAAATACCATGTTGTTTTTTGCGACCCGCCGTACGAGTG
>JAHFEI010000048.1 GCA_023248615.1 Nitrospinales bacterium
TTTAGAATAGTCTGAAATGCAACTTCTCTTCTTGTGGTCGGCACTTTGTTTAACTCCGCTATTACTGCGTCTCTTGATAGCTCATATTTTAAAATTTGATTAGCCAGCCACTCAGCATTTCCATCAATAATGGTTTCCCAAACTGCTGCGACATCGTCGTCCATTTCAACCATTACAGCCTTGTTTACAATATTCTCGAAGAGGGCGGTAAGGCTTATAATCCCTCCCCCCGCAAAAGGTTCAACAAGTATTTTTGGCTTTGGGACTATGGTAGAACACCAAAGCCTAAATGATGGAACGAACCACGTTTTCCCTCCTGGGTAGCGAAAAGGACTCCGCTGCTGAACAGAAGCGACGTTTACTGGCCCAATGGTTGGGAGTTTCTCGTCCAGTCCTGGAAAGAGCAAGGTCTGTTTTCGAGCGGCCATACTCAGAACGGTTTATCGATGGTTTTATTAGTTGGAGGGGTTTCGAGTTGGTCATCAAGTTTTTCTTGTAAGAGCTTGATGAAGTCCCCAACCTTTCCAGGCGATGCCGTAGTTATGGAAAGAAGAGCAGGTTCAAACTCGGTAAATACTTCATCTACTTTCTGAAGGGAATATTTCCCCAAACCACCGTCCTTATTTTTCATGAGCACCAAATCATAAATAAGCCACGCCATATCAGCCTTGGCTTTGGGCACTTGTTTCAATTTCGGCAGGGTTGAAAAAAAGCTCTTGTCTAAGGCTACAACACTCTTCTTCTTCCAGCTATGGAGAATTCCACCCTTAAAGAGAAGTTGGGGAGCCAGTCGTTTTCTGGATGATGAAAGGAAGTCGGGGCGAGGGTAGTTTGGCTCGTTCGTCCAGTCCATTGAGGCGCGTTGATGCGGGTCTTTCATGTAATGTGCAAAAGGCTCACGCACATTGCCGGAAATATATACTGCCTGGACTTCAAGAGCCCCAAACTCATAGACTTTCCCGGCGTCGTCATATGCCACAAGTACAACATCAATATTGCCCGCCGATTTCCCGAAACTGTCATTTAGCCGAACCTCTGTTAAAGAACTCCACGTAGCTCCTTCGCCAAAGAAAAAACTGGCGGCATCATCCGTTATTGTCCAATCCTCGCGGAATCTAATCGGACAGGTGATGACCGGATGGTTCTCGTGAAAAATGGAACAGACGCCCAAGGGGTCTTTTGCTTTATCCTTGGTGCAATTCGGTATTTTATTGTTGAATGGACAGAGTCGGCTGGAGCGGTAACGCTTGGCAACGCCCGAATGGTCTGTCGTCAAGTGTCCGAAAACTTCCGCTAGCGGATGTTTCTTTTCACTCATGTCTGCCAGTCACTTTATCAAACCAAAAACTCCTTTACGGTTTCCACGTCCTGCTTGCTACCGATGTACAACGGCGTACGCTGGTGCAGTTCGTCCGGCACGATATCCAGTATCCGCCGGCCTTTGTCGTCTATCGCCGCGCCGCCCGCCTGTTCCGCCAGGAACGCCAGCGGTATCGCCTCGTACATCAGCCGCAGTTTGCCCTTCGGGCTTCTTTTGTCCGGCGGGTACATGAAGATGCCGCCATTAAGCAGGTTGCGGTGGAAATCGGCGACCAATGAGCCAATGTAGCGCGAGGAGTAGGGCCTGCCGGTTGACTCGTCGTTCGCCTTGAAGTGGTCAACCATCTTTTTCGTGCGCTCGTCCCAGTTGATGGAGTTCCCCTCGTTAATGGAGTAGATTTTTCCCTTTTCCGGCGTGCGCATGTCCGGGTGTGAAAGGATGAATTCACCAACGCCCGGATCCAGCGTAAAGCCGTGGATTCCCAGCCCTGTGCTGTATACGAACATGGTGGAGGAGCCGTAAACGGCGTATCCGGCCGCTAACAGGTTTTTCCCGGGTTGCAGGAAATCCTCCAGCGTGCATTTGGGATGGTTCGATGTCTTGCGGTAGATGGCGAAGATGGTGCCGATGCTTACGTTCACGTCGATATTGGAAGAGCCGTCCAGCGGGTCAAACAGAAGGACGTATTTGCCGCCCTGGGGATGCTTGTCGGCTATCTGGATGATATCTTCTTCTTCCTCGGATGCCATGCCGCACAGGTAGCCTGTGTGGTCCATTTTGTGGATTAGCGTGGTGTTGGCGAATATATCCAGCTTTTGTTGCACTTCCCCTTGCACGTTGGTGGAACCGGCATGGCCGAGTATGTTCATCAGGCCCGCCTTGTTCACCTCGTAGGCTATCACCTTCAGGCCGATGACCAGCTCGTACAGCATCCCGGAAAAATCGCCGGTGGATTTGGGGAACTGGCGTTGCTCCTCCATCAGTTTCTTGGTAATGGTCGTGCCGAGCCTTGTTCCCATGCTAAAGCGCCTCCGACCCTCTTTCGCCAGTCCTGATGCGGATAGCCTCTTCAACGGGCAGGACAAAAATCTTGCCGTCGCCTATTGAACCGGTGCGGGCGGCATCCACGATGGCGCTTACCGCTTTTTCCACGCTGGCATCGTCCACCACTATCTCTATTTTAATTTTGGGGATGAAGTCGATATGGTATTCGGTGCCACGGTATATCTCCTTGTGGCCGCGTTGCCGCCCAAACCCCTTCACTTCCGTTACGGTCATGCCCGTTACGCCTATCTGCGTAAGTTTTTCTTTCACGTCGTCCAGCTTGTGCGGTTTTATTATTGCCTCGATTTTTTTCATCCAAAATCCTCCAAAAGATTCCTTGCCGCACAGGTTGCGGCTGGCTCATTCTACCAAAACGGGGTGCCGGGTGAAGCTAAAACTGTATTGCTATGGCGGCCATCAGGATATCATTCCCTTTCCAGTAGTCGTTCTCGATTACGTTGCCGGTCATGCCGAATGCCGGGTTATATGTTTTTGTATAGAAGATTGAACCGCTCACGTCCTTTTTGAAATCATGTTTTACTCCTAGCACAAGGCGCTCTTTTGTCCGTTGTTGCGGGGTGGTATTCGATTCCGAATCCGGGTCGTAGGACTCGCCCAAAACCGAGAAAAGCGTTTTTTCCGAAATGGCTGTGGTTATTTCCACGAAGTAGGAGTAGCCGTGCGGGAAGGTGTCGATATTTTTGGTGACGGTACCAGAGTATCCCAGCGCCGCCAGTGCGGCATCCGTTTCCGATATTACGGACGGGTCGGTGAACCCTCCCTCCAGGAATGAATACTGCGCCTTCAGAGAAAAGATGGAGTAGTCGAGTTTCAGGTCTGCCCCGTAATGGCTGTTTTTTTGTTTGATAGGCGTTGAGAATTTGTTGCCGTTATAGGCGCTTGCGCCGAATTGCCAGCGGAAGTCGCCATCAGGATTTGCGGTGCGCGGGTTGGGGTAGCGCGTAATCTCCAGCGTTTCGGGGTAAAGTTCGCCTTGAGTGGCGGGGAATACCAGCCGAAGCGCTACGGACTTGGCGCTGTTGGAATCCGTCCCTTCGCTTCCTTCGCCGTTGACGATGGCGAACGACACATCCATGAACGAAAGGATCGTGTCCAGCCTTGCGCCGTAATCCCACTCGCGGGTACGGGTGGTGCTCATTGGGCGCGAACGGTTGTCCAGCGACATCGTGTCAAACTGGCCGTACGGCACTTTTACTACCCCCAGCCGGAGTGCCATGGGGTATCCGGCAAGGTCTATAAACTGCATGTAAGTATCGTTCGGGTTTCCCTCCCGTTGCTTCAACTGGTTGAAGGCCCTGGAGTAGGTATTTACGGTGGGCCTGTACTCTCCGGTCAGGTTCAACACCACGTCGTCATGGACATAGTGCTGGATGTTGAGCCGCCCACGGAGGTAAAAGGTGGTTTCGGAGCCAGTCCATCCCATTCCCCGGTCGTCGAGATAGGTGAACTCCATGTATGCGGCAATCTTGGTTTTTCCTGCGTTGCCGGTGGTTTCTTCGGCGTACGACCAAGTGGATAAAATGCAAAGGGCAATTGCTATAAAAAGCGTAACCTTATGTTTCGGCATGTTTGGCGATAATATCATAAATTTCTTCAGCCGAAATATTTTTCATGCAACGGTGATCCTTGGGGCATTCCCTTTTCATGCAGGGGGCGCATTTCGCATCTTTGGTTATTATTTGCACGGTTTCGGCAAGTGGGGCGGTTCGCCGGTAGTCTGTGGGGCCGAAAAGGCCGATGGTCTTTACACCTACGGCGCCAGCCACGTGCAGTGGGCCGGAATCGTTGGCGACTACCCAGTCGCACTGCCCCATCACGGCGGCCATTTGCCCTATGGATGTGGCGCCCACAAGGTTAATTACGCGCCCTTTCCCGGCGCCTTCCAGCGCTTCGGCCTGCAACCTTTCGGCGGCAGTGCCAAAGAGGACGATGCGCCTTTGTGAGCGGTTTAAAATGAGTTTGATAAAGGACTTGAGGTTCTTGTGAGGCCAGCATTTAGCCGTACCGTATTTGGCCCCTAGCGGTATAGCCACGGCTCCGTTTAGCCCTTCAATGGCGGCGGCGAACCTGGCTTCGCCCGGCAAAATTGGGAAATCGGAGTTTTGCGAAAAAACGCCGCCCCAAAAAGGGTTCACGAGGTTGAGGTAATAATCCACCATATGTACTCCATGCGTTTTGCCGACGGGGTGGGTAAGAAGCGGCCCCCGGAAGTTTCCGCCATATCCCACGCGCACCGGGCAACCGGTTTTCATGGCGTCCATTGACGAACGGAATGAGTTGGTGAAAAGGAATATCGCATCGTAATTGGCATCGGCGAGCATGGAGTGTGCCGCGGTGGAATTTTCTTTTTTGAAATGCAAGACATCCGTTATGAACTTGTAGCGGTCAAAAAGGTCTCCCAGGCCGGATACCGCCATCACCCGCAACTCATCCGGCCTTATGGTGCGTGAAAGGGCTTTTATGGCGGGCAGGCACATTATTGCGTCCCCCAGCCAGTTCGGGGCGCGCACCAGTATGCGCCTTAGATGTTCCTTTTTAATTGGCTTCACTGCCTTCCAGTCCCGGTTTATGTTTTGTCGGACAAAATGCCGGAGTAGTATGCCTCTTCTTTTTTGTCCGGCTGTATTTTCCATCGGCGGTGTATCCAGAGCCACAATTCCGGGCGTTGCGCTATGAAGCGCGCCTGCACGTCCGCTATGGCCTGGGTTATCAACACCACGTCCCTTTTAAGGTCGCCGATCCTTGGAATTTCCAACTCCGGCAGGATGTAGGCGGTGTGGGAGTTGTCTTTTTCCCTTACGGAATAGACCGGTATAATCGGCGCTCCTGTGCGGAGGTGTGCTACTGCCGGGGACCTTATGGTGGATGCCCATTTGCCGAAAAACCGCACGAACACTTCGTTGAACAGTGCATTCTGGTCTGCCGCTATCGTCACTATGTTGCCTTCGCGCAACCGTTTGATTATCTCGGCGGCGGAGTGTTCCCGTTTTATTATTTTTTGTCCTGACGATTCGCGCATGGAATCCAGCATGGCGTCTATCCGTCGGTTGTCCACCTCGCGTATCAGCGTGTAGACCGGGTAGCCTTTCAGCGCGATGGCGGTGTTTACCCATTCAAAGTGGTCGTAATGCGCCCAAACCAGCACTACCCCCTTGCCGCGCTTGTATGCGTTCTCCAGGTTTTCAAATCCCTGGAAGCGTATATATTTATCCAGTGTTTCCTTTGTCATCTCCGGCATCCAGCAAAATTCCGTGCAGAAATCGGCCAGGTTCATGAAAGACCTGTAAACGATTTTCCTAAGCTTTGCGTCCGTCTCGCCGGGGAAGGCTATCCTGATGTGCTCCACCGCCATTTTTACCCTGCCGCCCAAGACAAGGTAGGCCAGCTTCAGCAGGAACCTGAAGGCCCAATACCGCATGAAACGCGGGGCGTGTTGGCAATAGGAGATAATCCCGGCAAGGCCAAGCCAGGCGATTATTTCACCCGGCCCGCCCTTTTTTTTGCTCATGCCGATTTCGCCATCCTTGCGAAGTTTTCCAGCATTTTCAGCCCGGCCTGCTGGCTTTTTTCCGGGTGGAATTGTGTGGCGAAAATATTCCCTTTTTCCACAGAGGAGACAAACGGCGAGCCATATTCGGTCAGGCCGGATCCAACGTCTTCACCCAACTCTACGTAGAAGGAATGCACGAAGTAGAAATAGGAGTTGTCTGGTACGCCCTCGAAAAGCCGGGAGGGCCTTGTCGCCTTCATGTTATTCCAGCCCATGTGCGGCACCTTCAGTCCCGGCGTAGAAAAGCGCGCCACCCTGCCTTTCAGGATGCCGATACCTTCCTGCGAGCCGAACTCCGTACTCCCTTCGAATAGAAGTTGCAGGCCGAGGCATATGCCCAAAAACGGCTTGCCGGATTCGCAATATCTCCGTATCGGTTCGATAAGCGAATAATTGCGCAGGCGCTCCATACACAGGCCGAAAGCGCCTACGCCTGGGAGTACCAGCCCAGAGGCGGATTCCATCAAGGATGCGTCGCGCGTGATTATGGCGGGCGAGCCGACCTTTTCAAAAGCCTTCTGGACGCTCCTGAGGTTTCCCATATCGTAATCGATAATCGCAATCATTTTAGGTCCCGGTTTTGGCCTGTTTTACGTCGGCAGAATCCGCGCATGGCGCGCCAGGCTATAGCGTGCCTTTGGTGGATGGTACGCCCGAAGAGCGCGGCTCCGGTTTGGTGGCCGTATCCAGGGCGCGGGCAAGCGATTTAAATACCGCTTCGGCGATATGGTGCAGGTTGCTACCGTATTCTATCCTCACATGGAGCGTAATCCCGGCGTTGTTGGCGAACGCCTGGAGGAATTCCTCTACCAGTTCCACGTCGAAATCGCCTATTTTCCCTTTTGGCCGCTCTCCGTGGAGTACGAAAAAAGGCCTGCCGGAAAAATCCACCGTTACGGAGGCCAGCGCCTCGTTTAGCGGCACCACGGCATGTCCGTAGCGGACTATCCCTTTTTTATCGCCCAGCGCTTTTGTAAACGCCTGCCCCAGCGCTATCCCGCAGTCCTCCACCGTGTGGTGGGCGTCTATGTGGGTATCTCCGGTGGCTTTCAGGTTTATGTCAAAAAAGCCGTGGTGCGCCACTTGGTTGAGCATGTGGTCTAAAAACGGGACGTCCGTGCTTATATCCCTTACGCCGGTGCCGTCCAACTTCAGCGAAAGGTTTATCTGCGTCTCCAGCGTCTTCCTTTCGATATTTACAGTAGCCATATAGGGAAACTATAGCACTTCCTGCGGCCCTTCGCCTATAGCGAAAGCTGTTTTCCTACATAAGGTTGAAAAGGAAAATTATCAACCTTGGAGATAATCACGCGCTTATTTTACACGGTTGCGCGGGGACGGGCGGAAAAGTGAAATGGCGACTCCGAAAACCGCCGCCAGCAAAAGCGTGTGGAGCGCTATAAGGAGAGTGGGGGAGTAGGGCCACGGCTTTCGCATGGAGACCCTTTCCAGCAGGATTGCCCCCCGCCGTGCCGAGCCGATGCGCACAATAGGCTGGAGGAAAAGCGACGATTGTGTCGGCGCTCCGTTTGCCAGCAGTTGGTCGGCGACATCCCCCCCCAGTTTACCGCCGAAAAAATCAATCCTTGGCCCTGCGTCCAGTGCGCGGATTTCCAGCAGGTAGCGTTTCCCGGCGCTTCCCCCAATCGGGGGGAAAACGATATCCTGGAAGCCGGATATGTGCGATTCGCTTTGCGCCTGCGCTTTCACTTCTCCTGCGGCATCCAGCACGCGCAGGGAGAAACTCCTGCCAGCCGGGTTATTGATGGCGAGGCCGAAGCCGGACAGGTTGTCCATGCTACTGGCGAACGGTTGTGAAAGGGTAAAGCGTTCCGTGCCGCCAAAAGAGATATCGGAGCCGCCATATGTGGCGAGCCTATCAATTATAGCCGGTGGATGGAAAAAGCCGAGCATCACAAGAGCCAGGCAGGATACGGCAACTGCGGAGGCGGCTATTATTCGCGTCACAGGTAGTACCTCGGAAGTAGCACCGAGTAGGCGGAGTAAAAGAAAAGGGCCATCATGCCGAGCGCAAAAACCAGGTATCCGCCCCAGTGTAGCCGGGCGGGCGCAAAAATCCTGTACGCATAAAAAAAGGTTGCCGACATAAAAGGCCACGCCGCGAAATAGTAGCGTCCCTGCCCCCCTTCATATTTTATGGAGTAGAAAAAAAACAGGGCGAAGAGGATATCCAGCGCCAGCACGGAAGAGATGCATGCAAAGAATAGCGTGTTGCGCCTGTGCGCCCTGCCAAACGCGGCTTTCGCGGTTGCGGCGACCACTGAGGCAAATGCGGCTATGAATGTCCACCACAAACCGGTGGCAAGCCACGGCGGCAATGGGGTATCCAGATGCCCGAAATTGCCCCAGAACGAAACGAACATCGTGTACGGCCAGCGGAAAAACATCGGGGTTAGTATGTCACTTGCCGTTACCGGCGGGTGTCTTAGCGTTATCTCCTGTAGCGGGATGTAGGCCGGGCCGAGCGCATGGCCGTAGTGTGCAATGCCGAACAACAGCCACGGCAAGGCAACGGCGGCCATGGCTCCAAAACCTGCGGCGGCGGGCGTCCATTCCATCCGTTTTTGGCGTACTGCCAGCGCCACGATAAAAGCCACTAGCGCGGCAACCAGAAAAAAACCGTGCGGTTTCGCCAAGATGGCCAGCCCCGCCATCAGCCCGGCGCGTGTGGCCTGCCCCGCGCCGCCAGCGATGAGATACCGGGCCATGAAGTAGGCCGCTCCGGCTGATGAGGCAATGAGCATGGCATCGTTATTGATAATGCTGAATACGAACGAGACCATAGGATGGAACGATACGAAGGCCGCGAAGGCAAGCCCGCCTGCCTGCCCCAAAAGGATGCGGCCCAGCCCGAAGGAAAAAAATACCAGCGGAACCATCAACAGCGCGGTGGCTATGCGTACCGCTAAAGCGCGTTGCTCTACCGGCAGGCCGTAGGAAAGCGCGTATGCCACAGCCCCGTAGGCGTAATATAGCGGGCTGTAGCCGAGCGCGGCGTTTCGATATGCGCTTGTGCTTGTATGCCGCTCCGGATTGGCGGTGGCGGCTTGCGGCTTCTCCGCATACAGGAAGCGTTGGATGTTGTCCGGGTGAAAGGCGACGTGTTCCCTATCCATATCCGCTATGCTTTGCCGCAGTTCGGGGGAGATGTCCGTTGCGTACGGCTGGAACGGGAGGCGGTAAACCGGGATGGACTTCTCCTCCACGATGTATTGGATGTAGGAAAAATGCACCGCCTCGTCCGGCCCCTGCCAAAGCGGCACAAGCCCGGCAAGGATAACCCCTTTTATAAAAGCCGCAAGGGCCAGCAAAACCGGCCCGGCCTTACGGTACAGATTCCTGCGTATTGCCAAATTACCCCCTGGAAAACTCCTGCCCATTAAATCACACCCGTGGCCTTGGAAAGCAAGATAACAGGGGGAACGCTATTATTCGCTCGTTTTATTTGCGGAACGGATGATTTTCCTATAGCATATCGTCTTTCCGGTTATGGAATCAGACCATGAGCGCCCGTAGTTCAGTTGGATAGAACGCCAGATTGCGGTTCTGGAGGTCAGGGGTTCGAATCCCTTCGGGCGCACCATTTTTACCGGAAAGCCGGAGAGGTGGCCGAGTGGTTGAAGGCGATGGTCTCGAAAACCATTGTACAGAAATGTACCGGGGGTTCAAATCCCTCCCTCTCCGCCATACATTTTGTGTATGTGCAGGGCGATGTGTGGTTTTTGTGTTGAATCCCCGGAATGGGGATTTGTTTTTACGGATAACGCGATACATCAGGCGGATTGATTTAGTACGGGCGATGCCCGATGTGGCCCACCGTTAATGAAACGGGTGGAGAGGTGACCGAGAGGCCGAAGGTGCACGATTGGAAATCGTGTGTGCAGAAATGTACCGGGAGTTCGAATCTCCCCCTCTCCGCCATAAATTCCCGACATCTGCATAAAAATGCAATAAGCGAGAAAGGATGTCTTTCCCACCCCGTGTCCAGCACGGGGTAAACTCCAGCGGGAATTTAGGCTCTGGATGCCCGTTTGCACGGGCATGACAGTTTGGGATATCGATTGCGCTGTTGCATTCATGGGGTCAATCTGGAGTCAGCAAGACTTATTGGCTTATTTGCAAAACACCTTTTCCGCCAGGTCGTTAGGCGTTTCAACCTCGATTCCGAAGACAGGAATTCAAAATACCCCAAAACAATTTATAAATATGCCTGATTTGGATATTTTCAAAAGAATAATTTGGTACAGGGCTGATATCAAAATTAATTTCCCCCCCTTGAAAGGGGAGGCGCAGGTGGGGTTGAGGAACCTCCCCTTCATCCCCTCCTTGGCCCTTGCGGGGCACGCCCGGGTCGGATTGTAAAATCAGTTCCGACCCTCCTTGCGAAGGAGGGGAAAGTAATTTTAACTTCGGAATCGAGGTTCAATGGAAGTGGCGGGTTATTTTTTCGGGCGTTTAAGGAAGGCCTTTCTTTTCGCCTCCGGGAACCGCTCTATGGCGTACCGAAGCATCGTGCGCGGCATTCTTTCCATGAACCTGGCGATAAAGTTTTCGGCAATCGCGGCATCCCTTTTGT
>JAHFEI010000318.1 GCA_023248615.1 Nitrospinales bacterium
TCTCCGCTGGCGAATTCCGTAACTGGATAGGCGGATATGGCGATTGGGCGCCGGCCATTTTCGTGGCGGCATACGCGGCGCTGGTTACGCTGGGGTTCCCCGCTCTTTTGGCGTCAACTGTCGGCGCGCTGGTATTTGGCAGGGGGTGGGGAACCGTGCTAAATGTTATCGGCGCTACGATTGGAGCGGGAGGCGCGTTTTGGGTTTCGCGGCTCATGGCGCACGATTTCGTAAAAAAACATCTGGCCGGGAAAAAGTGGTTCGACAGTTTCAACTCCGGGATAAGGGAAAACGGGTTTCACTACATGCTCTTCGTCCGCCTTCTGCCCGTACTTCCGTTTAATGGCGTAAATTTTGCCGCAGGCGTTACAAACATCCGCTTCCGCAGTTTTATTTTTGCAACGCTGGTAGGGGTAATCCCGCATGCCTTCGTCCTTACCAACGCGGTGGTGGAGGTAGGAGAATCTGCGGCGCACGGCTTTGAGCTAAGCCCCGGACTAGCACTCGCCTTCTCGCTGTTCGCATTTTTCGGCCTCCTTCCGGCGCTGGTGAAAAAACGGCTGGAGCGCGGCGATGGAACAGGCAAGAACCGCCACTAACGCTGGCAGGGCTGGGGCACAAATGGACGCGGGGCTAAAATCGGGCTACACCTCTTCCCTTCTCAGCGCGGCGGCTCCCATCCGGATGGGGATGACCGCCACCAGCGCAGTAAGCGCTACTATTACGGCGTAGCAGGCGTACACCTCTACCCCGCCAACCTCGCGCGAAAGGAATTTTTGCGAGAAATGAACCCACACCGGACGCACCCCGAACATCACGGTAACGCCTATGTACCCCAAGCTTAACAGCATGTAGTAAATGGCGCCGGTAGACGTGCCTATCTCCGCTATGTTGTCGTGCTCAAATACCGGGTATATCGCCCCCAGCCCTATCCCCAGGCCGGTAAGGCCAACCGTGATAAAAAATATGCCGAGGGCCGAGACCGCCATTAAAAACAGGTCTACATCCAAAAACATGTTCGATATCACCACCAGCGTTTCCGCCAGCGCCAAAAGCGGGACAAGGTAGAAGAAGAACTTCGTCCAAAGGTATTTGCTGAAATCTACGGGCGACGACTTGATAATCCAAAAACTACGCGCCTCTACGGAAACACTGGAAAAGACAAAGCGTAGCCCCACCGCCGCCAGCACGACCCCGGCCAGGCCGATGTTCATCACCGAAACGAAATTCTTGAGAAAAAGCGATTCCATGGGCAAACTGCGGATATTGAATATGTACACCGCCACCAGTGCGCCCAGCATAAATAACTGCGTCCACTGCGACGGGTCGCGCCAGAAGACCCGGATATCCTTCAAAATTATCGTGCGCAACGGCGGGCTTAGGAACCCCATCATCCACTCCAGCCACGGGTAAAAGCGGCTTTGTCTGCGCGCCTGCACCCCGGAGCGCCCGGCGTAGGCTATCGACCAACCCTTGTAATACACGCGGGAGATTAAAACTACATCCAGCACCAGCAACGCCACGGTAGCGCACCACGCCAGCAGTATCCAGTAGGCCATGGTTTCGTAATCCCCTTTTGCGCCGGATTGCAGGGTGTTGGCCATCCACGTGCTTGGCAAAAACCCGTAGGATGGTATCTTCAGGTTTTCCACGTACCGTTGTATTTCCTCCATTGGCACCTTCTTGCCTAAAAACTTTTCCGGTTGCAGGAAGCGGAAAAACATGACTAGGCTCCCCATAAATACCAGGCCGATAACGGAAAGAAACTGGTAAGTCTTGCGCGCGGGGAAAAAGCGCATCAGCATTACGGTAAGCAGTATCCCCATGCACGATGGGATAAGCATGAACGGCGCCACGGCAAGCGCCATCCCGGCGTAGTACCACGCGCCAGCCCCGGAACAGCCGCCAAGCGCCACAAATATCGGGATGCCGAATATAAAAAATATCCATGAGCTGTTTATCGTGGTCTGCAAATAGCGCGACATGAAGATGTCCCGTATGGCAACGGGCGAGGAGATGAGCAGGTCCAAATCTTTTGAGAGGTAAAAGGTGCTTATGGAGGCGATGATGTTTGAAAATACCAGCATCGAAAAAAACGTAAGGCATATCACCATCAGGAACTGCGGGATAAGGATATCAGCTACCTCATCCGGCAGGGAAAACAGGTAAACGATGATGCGCCGGAAAAACAGGTAATCCCCGATGACGAAAAGGAGCGTTAGTAGCGTCAACAAAATCATGCCCTGCCGCTGGCGGCGCGAGGCACGGGTGATGGAGTTGTACAAAATCCTGCCGCGCACCCGGTTCATAGCCAGGAAATCTCTCATCCCCCGATTATAAACGCGCCGGAGCGCAAGACGGCACTTTTCGTGGCTTGGGCTTAGCCGGAGTGTGCTAGTATTCGCCAAATGGAAACGCTACGTACTATTGCGCGCACAGCCGTTCTTTTGGCGCTGTTTATCGCATCCTTGGCGCCCGCCGCACAAGCCGCCGAGCCGCCGGTAAAAATAAGGCTTGTTACCCCTTACACCGAGTTCACCACCGGGAAAAGTTATCCCGTGCTTCTGGAACTGTCCATAAAAGAGGGATACCACATAAATTCAAACAAGCCGCTGGACCCCGCGCTGATTGCGACGGTGGCGCGTTTTTCCTCTCCCGACCCGAACGTCACCATTGGCCGCATCACCTACCCGGAGCCGGTACTTAAAAAATTCAAGTTAGCCGAACAAAAACTGAGCGTCTACGAAGGGACGGTTTACCTGTCCACATACATAAGCGTCTCTCAGGAGGCAAAAAGCCCGTTCACGGTAAAAGCACATCTGG
>JAHFEI010000319.1 GCA_023248615.1 Nitrospinales bacterium
CATATGGATGGCCCTGGCCACCAGCTCCTTGCCGGTGCCGCTTTCCCCGGTAATAAGCACCGTGGATTTGCTCATGGAAACCATCCCGACCATCTTGAAAAGTTCCTTTATGGTGGGACCTTTGCCGACAATTACGTTGGCGGTAGAATCCAGCGCCGGTATCGGCATGAGCGATTCCTCTTTAGCCAAGCGGCTGGAGAAAAATTCGCCCGCTTTTACTACCGCATTGTCCAGTTCCTGGATGTCGATAGGCTTGTAAATGTAATCCCCAACGCCGCACTGCACCGCCTTTACGGTAGATTCCATATCCGGGTATGCGGTGATTATTATGGAGTAGTAGCTCCTCCCCATCTTGCCCATCTCTTTGAGAAGTTCGACCCCGTCAATGTCGGGTAACCGCAAATCGAGGACGACAATCGCCGAATCAAGCTTTTCCAACTTTTCCAGCCCCTCTTTGCCATCCCTTGCGGTAATGACCTCCATCCCCTGCGACTCGAAATGCAGTTGCAAGGTCTTGCTGATGGCCTTGTCATCGTCAATAATAACAATAATTTCACGAGGTAGCGCTTCCATCCATACCACCCAAAAAAGTTCTAGCGGCACCGTAATTTTTAGAACCTACGGCGCAACCCGTCCAAAATGAACGATCCGACCAGATCGAATCGTTTACACTATTCCCAAATACATCTCCGACACAAGCCTTCCGAACAAGGCACTAAGGTTATATCTCATTGATTATTGTGCCGCTATCTGGTAAATATATGCCATACTATGTAAAGGCTAACCAGTATGTTCACCAGCACTCCAAAATGTATCATCCAATCCAGAAGCGAGAAATCCCTAAAATTCGGCCAGCCCATCAACGTATCCCCCTCCACATAACGGTACAATTCGTGTCCATGATTCAATATAACGTTCAAACAATATACCATAAAGTTGCCGGATGTCCGCTTTTTTTGAACCAGCGTCTATTTTGGGCTAACTGCAACTTGCTATGTACGGGTACGCATTTTCCATCAATATAGTTTACGGCTGGCGCGAACATAACTATTTAGGGTTAGCCAAAATAATGGGCTAAAAACCTCTGGCCCAGCATCGCCGGGAACTTATTGAGGCCGCCGATATTAATAATGCAACGGCGCAATCGATATCCCAAACTGTCATGCCCGTGCAAACGGGCATCCAGAGCCTGGATTCCCGCTGGAGTTTACCCCGTGCTGGACACGAAGCGGGAAAGACATCCTTTCTCGCTTATTGCATTATTTATGCAAATGTCAATAATAGGCATTTCCTATTCAGGCCAGTCCAATTTATTAGGGGACAAGGTTCCCGGAACTTTGTTATAGTTACGCTTAGCATGATGGAATCACAGAATTTCTTCGAAGGCCAATTTGATGTTGTCAACATCTCCAGCCGCCAGTATATCCGCTACGAAGATTCGCTGAACTGCTCCGAGTTGTCTATAAAACTAAAAAGTGAGTCATTCAACATGGACAAGCTGGATGCCGACCTCAAAGAGTTCACCGTGCTTACCTTGAACGCCGTTTGCACAAATAACGACGGCAAGTTCGCCAAATACGGCGCAGGCAACATCGGCGGCATATACCTGTGCCGGGAATATGACGAGGAAAACGGAATGTTCCTGGATGGACAGAAGTACATAAAAATGATCGTCAGATGCGACGAAATTGCCATCCGGTGCATTTCGGATTTATCCGCCCCCAACGACATTCGCGTAACCGGGGAATATATGCGCACGAACCGGGACATGGCTTTTGCCGAAACGGAATGGATGATACCCATAGGGCGCGTTACAGAGATTAATTTTTCCAAAAACCTGAAGAAAAACATATAAGGCGGGGCGGGGCCGTTCACGGCATGCATGCTCCTGCCAGCAGTGGATTAATCTTGGGCCATTTCAAAAAACTTTTTTGTGGAGGAAAGGCAACCGTGGCGAAAATAACTCTCAAAGGAAACCCGATAAACACCCGTGGCGACCTTCCCAAAGCCGGTAGCGCCGCACCGGATTTCAAGCTAGTGAAAAACGACCTCTCGGAAGCGACGCTTGCCGGTTATGCAGGAAAGACGAAAGTGCTGAACATTTTTCCAAGCCTTGATACCGCAGTCTGTGCGCTGTCGGTAAAGCGGTTCAACCAGGAGGCGGCCAAGCTACCCAATACCGTAATACTGAACATATCCGCCGACCTGCCGTTTGCGCAGAAACGGTTTTGCGGGGCGGAAGGGATAAATAACGCCGAAACCCTTTCCTGCTTCCGAAGCACGTTCGCAAAAGACTACAACGTGGCGATAGTCGATGGGCCGTTGGCGGGGCTTTGTTCCCGCGCAGTAATAATCCTGGATGGGGACAACAAGGTGCGTTACGCGCAACAGGTTCCGGAAATCACCGAAGAGCCGGACTACGCGAAGGCGCTAGCCGCAATTTAGCGCATAGCCGCAAAGGAAAAACCACGGCGGTTAATGCAGTTCTTTGGTTTGAAAATATCCACCCTCTAACAAATGGCGTCAGGGGGAGGATGTGCCGCCATCTTCCAGAAAAGCGTTCCACCCATTCAGTAAATCTGCCTCCGCACCCGCAGGATAGTTCAAGGCCTCGATAATAAACTCCTCCGCCTGCCGGTTGCCTTGCAATTCCTTAGGCTTGGTTCCGACCATAAGTATGGCGGCAAACGCTATCAACAAGGCGGCAACCAACGCCAGCGGCCTAGTAAAACGCCGTAGCGGCGACGCGCTGGCGGATGCAGGTGTTGCCTTAACCGCCGCCATAATTTGCCGGAATTCATCTGGCGGCGCG
>JAHFEI010000320.1 GCA_023248615.1 Nitrospinales bacterium
CGGCGCGGTTACAACCGTCACAGTATCCGCTGCTGGCAACGGATATACCACCAGCACCTCGGCCTCAGTATCAAACGCCGTCGTGAGCGGGACCACTTCTGCAATCAGCTTCAAAACGTCTGCATGTTTCACGAAAGACTTCCTGAACGGAGTCTCCTACACACTTTCCTCCGATAGCAAGACGATGACAATTCCCCTTTGCCCTACAACTTTGACCAAGCAATAGTTTTTCAGCCCTAGTTAATCTTTTTGAAAGCCCTTCCCGCGTTAAAAACCTGATATGCTTCGGGAATATGGCTCGAATTTCATCCATAAGCCCGGAAAGCTGGCAACCGCTTAAGGTACAGGGGCTAACCCCGGCGGCACAGGCTTATCTCACTGCCGCGCATTTCCTGCGGTGCCGCAAAAACCTCGTCGTTATAGTCCCTGATAATGCGGAGGCGGAAAGGTTTGCCGCCGATGTCGGGTTTTTTCTGGGCGGATCCGAAAGCCTGGTGTATCTCCCCCAAATCGAAACGCTCCCTTACGAGCCGTTGTCTCCCGCTCCCGAAATATCCGCCACCCGCCAGCTTGCGCTTGTGAAGCTTGCCAAGGGGGGTGAGCCTGTAATCGTTATCGTGCCAGCCACCGCGCTACTTCAAAAATGCCCGCCCAAGGCGGACACGCTTTCCGCCGCCATACGGCTGGAGGCGGGGGCGGAAGCCGACAGGAAAAAGATAGGCGAATTTCTTTCGCTTTCGGGATATGAGCATTCCGACCCGGTGCAGGAGCCTGGCACTTTTGCATTTCGCGGTGGGCTTTTGGATTGTTTCCCGCCGCATGAAGAGGGGCCTGTACGGGTTGAATTTTTTGGGGACACGGTGGAATCCATCCGCAGGTTCAACCCGGAATCCCAGCGGACTCTTGGGCATGTCGAATCTCTCATGCTTGTTCCGGTACGGTCGACCCACTATTTTGGTTTGGATATTGGCGGTCTGCTTGGGCGGCTGGACGAATTTTCCAACAGCCTGGCAGGCGATATCTCACAACTGCGCGGCAGGCTGGATAACCGCCAATTTTTCCCCGGCATGGAATTGTACCTGCCGATTTTTTCCCCCTCCGCCGTGACGCCGCTGGATTACCTGCCCCCCGATGCGGCGTTTATTATCTGCGAGCCGGGAAAGATTTCGGAACACCTCAAGCTGTTTGAGAGGGAAATAAAAGATGGGTATGAGACTTCGAAAGGGCAGGGGGAGGTTTACCCGCCCCCGGACACACTGTATGCCGAAACAGCCCGTTTGTGCGAGCTTTTGGATTGTTCCCCCGGCATAAGGATTACCGAAATATCGGATGAGGCCGAGGGGGTGGGATGCGTGACCGTACCATCCAGGGATGCGGAGCGGCTTCATGGAGTTTTCAGCCGGTTTATTTACGATTGCAGGGAAAGGGTCAGGAAGGGGTACACCGTCCTTTTTGTGGGGCGCGAGGCGGATACGCTGGAGAGGGTTGAAAAGCTGCTGGCGGAAGAGGAAATGGGATTTACCAAGGTGGAAGCGAAGGATATGGGAGGCCTGGTTTGTACCCTCTCGTCGCAGGATGGAGCCGCCCCCGCCTTGCTTGCCTGCATAGGGGACCTCTCATCCGGGGTGGTATTGGATGATGAGCGCCTAGCGGTCATCACGGAAGAGGAAATTTTCGGCAGGCATGCCGTTCCGCGCAGGGAAAAACGCAGGCGCCGCGCCGCCGCATTCCTGACGGATTTTTCCGACGTAAAGCCAGGAGACTATGTAGTCCACCGCGACCACGGTGTGGGGCTTTACCACGGGATGAGGGCGGTGAACGCGGGGAACGCAGTAGATGAGTACCTGGAAATCGAATACGCCGAAGACCAGAGGTTGTTCCTGCCTATTTCCTCCATCCATCTTTTGGAAAAACATTCCTCCGGCGGAGGCTCACGCCCCCCGCTTGACCGTATGGGGGGCCAAACATGGGCCAAGACGAAAGAGAAGGTCAAAAAAGGGATAATGAAGATGGCGATGGAACTGCTGGAAATCTACGCCAAGCGTAGTACCGGCAAGCCATTCACTTTTTCGCCGGACGGGCATCTCCACCGGGAATTTGCCGATTCATTCGGCTTCGTTGAAACGCCAGACCAGGCCGCCGCCATAAGCGATGTGTCATCTGACATGGAGGCGGACAAGCCGATGGACCGTCTGGTTTGCGGTGATGTGGGATATGGCAAGACGGAGGTGGCTCTGCGCGCCGCATTCAAGGCGGCGGTGGACGGCAAACAGGCCGTTTTGCTGGCTCCCACCACGCTTTTGGTGAACCAGCATTTCGCCAACTTTTCCCGACGCATGCTTCCCTTCGGCGTAAAGGTAGAGATGCTGAGCCGGTTTGTGCCGCCCAAGCGGCAAAAGGAAATTGTGCAAGAGGCGGCCATGGGGAACGTGGACGTGATTATCGGCACGCACAGGCTACTGCAAAAGGACGTGACGTTCGCCAACCTGGGGCTGGTGATAGTGGATGAAGAGCAACGGTTTGGGGTGGCCCACAAGGAGAAGCTGAAAAAACTGCGCGAGACCGTGGATGTGCTTACGCTTACCGCTACGCCGATACCGCGCACGCTCCATATGTCCATATCCGGCATACGCGACATAAGCGTCATAAACACCGCGCCGCCAGAGCGGCTTTCGATAAATACGTTTATCAGTAAATTCTCCGAAGAGACGATAATAGAATCGATAAACAGGGAGCTAAGCCGGGGTGGGCAGATATTTTTTGTGCACAACAGCGTGAAATCAATACAAAACATGCTGGTGTTCCT
>JAHFEI010000321.1 GCA_023248615.1 Nitrospinales bacterium
GCCTGCGTCTCCATTTCCCTGAATATCAGCGCTTTTTCAATTGCGCTGGCGACGTGCCTTGCCCCCGCTTCAAAAAAAGCACGTCATTTGGCTCGAACGAGTCCGCCTTGTGCCTATGTATGTTGAATACCCCCATGACCTTGCCCTGCCGGTCTTTCAGAGGAATGCTTAAAAGCGCGCCTGTGCCCTTGGACTTTCCATTGTAGTGGAGGAATCTCTTGTCCTTCGTAACGTCCTGCACCAGCACGGAGTTTCCTTTCTCCGCCGCCAATCCGCTCACCCCTTCGCCAACCTTTATGGAAAAGCCTTCTGCCGGGGAATACATCGTGCTATTGGATTTGACCAGCTTCAGGACAAGGCCGTCTTTCTCTAGTAGCATGATACAAAAATCATCTATGCCAAGGTTTTTCTTAAACAGGGTTCCGCTTCCCTCGATGATTTCTTCAAGATTAACGCCAGCGTTAACGGAGCGGCTGAGTTCGTATAATGCGGCAATCTCCAAAAGATGCCCACTAAATTCGCGGCTGGATCGCTCGGAAGAATCCACGAGTTTGCTTACGTACTCGTCTTTTTTCACTACTTGCTCCTCACTTTCCACCACTTCTTTTACGGATGCGCCGATGGAAAAATTCCACCAATGCCATTGCCGGCACCTACCGGCTTCCGCATTCTATCACCCGCACGCAGGATTTTACCAAATCCGGTAAAAACATCCAAAATAATTCCAGCCACTGCTACGGGCGGCCCGTCTGCCGGAAAAGCGTAACCACCGTTATTTCGGAGCGGGAAAAAAGCCGCATCGGCGGACCCCATGTCCCGGTGCCACATGTAGTATGGATATACGAGCCGCCACGGCGGTACATCCCGTACGGATATTTGAAAATAAGCCGGACGATGAGATCAAGCGGCGGTATCTGCCCGGCGTGTGTGTGGCCGGAAAGCTGGAGCAAAACCCCTGCGGATGCGGCGGCTTCGAAACTAGTGGGACGGTGTTTTAAAAGTATCACCGGCAGATGCCCGCCTTTCAGGGTGTCAGCGAGAAATTTTTGGTAGTTATCCATTACCTCATCGTTTTCATCGTCTACACCCAGGATATCAACAACTCCGCCCACGGATATTTTTTCATTGCTTAAGACCCGTATTCCGCCAGCCCGCGCAAGGGAATACATGTTTCCCAACTCAGAATAATGGTCGTGGTTTCCCGCTACGGCAAAAACACCGTACTTTGATTTCAGCTTCCGCAGGGCGGGTACAAACGCCTTAAGGCCGTCCATATCGTCATCTATAATATCGCCGGTTATTACGACAATATCGGCATTTTGCCTGTTTACGGCATCAACAACGCCCTCCAGCCACGCCACATCATTCAGGCGGGAAAGGTGCAAATCCGAAATATGCGCCACTGTTATGCTATCCACCCCCACAGGCAGGTTTGCCGCCGGAAGCTGTAACTGTTTCACTACCGGCCCGCCCGACACGTTGTACAAAGAATAACCGCTAGCCGCAAATACCAGGATGGCGGCAAAAAGGGTGGATAGCTTCGCCTGTCCCGGAAAAATAAAATCCAGCGGCATTTTCGCCACGAATACCGCCACGGCAATAGCCATTACACCCAGCCAAACATTTCCCATCCGTAAAAAAACGAATAGCGGCGGGTAGGCCCGGTGAAACATTCCGGCGAAAAATGCAAGCGAGCCTGCGGCAAGAAACAGCTTCAGCAGTACCGACTCCCTTTGCCCCAGAGAACCCCCCCATACAAGGCGCAGGTACACGAAGTAGTGCATCCCGAAATACACGAGCGAAAAAACGGAAATAAATAAGGCAAACCTTGCGATATTCATGACGCCATCCGACCCCCGGCACATCCGCCGCCACTAGAGCATTTTAATTTATCTTGGACACGACAACTTTCCTGTCATGCCGCACTCAATACGGCAAGCCGCCATGGTCGGCGGCAGTCCATTGCCCATCTCGGGGCAAGAGACATCCAAGCCTATCTGGATTCCCGCTTTCGCCGGAATGACAATCTTGACCTAGCTATGAAAAGTTAAAATGCACTAAAGTATATTAATAGACCAATGGGTAAGCCGCGAGGCCAACCTAATGTTCAACCCTTTTTTCCCAACGGCTAGAGGCTGCTGGTCTGCCTCCAGGGCAACCCAAGCCTGGTTCGTATCCAGGTTGCACCTTACAGACTTCACCTTGCCCGGTTTCAACGCTTCCGCTATAAGCTTCTCCGGGTTGTCCGACCAGCGGATAATGTCGATATTTTCACCTTTCAATTCCCTGATTATATTTTGCACCCTGCTCCCCGCAGGCCCTATGCATGTTCCCACCGGGTCTACATCGGGGTTGGCCGTATCCACCGCTATCTTCGCCCGGCCAGCGGTGTCACGCGCAAGCGCCCGCACCACCACTACCCCGTCCGCCACCTCCGGTATCTCCCTTGCCAGCAGATGGCGCAAAAGAAGCGGATGCGTGCGCGAAACTATGTACAAAGGCCCAGTATTGCCGACGTCTGCACCGACCACAATAACCTTTACCACCTCGCCGTTTTCAAAAATCTCTCGAAATGCCTGCTCCTCACGCGGCAACACCGCCAGTTCCTCGCCAACCTTCAGCAGGTAGTCGTCCTTTTCGCTTTTTCCGATTACCGAGCCAATCTGCATCTTGCCGGTATCCTTTGCCATCTCCGCCACCTTCTGCTCGTTCTCCATCTCCTTCATGTTTTTCTGCATCACCCTGCGGGTGGTGGTGGCGGCAAGGCGGCCAAGGTTCGGATACTCAAAC
>JAHFEI010000322.1 GCA_023248615.1 Nitrospinales bacterium
GACGTGAAAATGAAAAGCGCTACCGAGTACCTTTATTTCACCACCCGGCGCAAAAGGGAATATATCGATATTACCGATGAGGTTATCGCGGTGCTTAAAAAGAGCGGAGTGAAAGAGGGCATGGCGCTTGTCTCCGCCATGCATATAACGGCTGGCGTTTATGTAAATGATGCCGAAGACGGCCTGATACAGGACATAGACCAGTGGCTGGAGATGGTGGCGCCGTTCAAATCCGGCTACAACCACCACCGCACGGGCGAGACAAACGGCGATGCGCACCTGAAATCGCTTCTTGTGCACCATCAAGTGATAGTGCCTGTTACGGACGGCAGGCTGGACTTTGGGCCGTGGCAACGGGTTTTCTACGCGGAGTTCGACGGGCAACGGAAAAAACGGGTCGTCATAAAGGTAATGGGAGAGTGATGTATAAAACAGTGCTTTGCCAGCGGCACATTGATGCCGGGGCGAAAATGGTGGAGTTTGGCGGGTGGCTTATGCCGGTGCAGTATTCCGGCGTGTTAAGCGAACATGCGGCGGTGCGGGAACGCGCCGGGCTTTTCGATGTATCCCACATGGGTGAGATATTTGTAAGCGGGCCGGACTCGATGCGGTTTGTGGACAGGATTGTGACCAACAGCGTATGCAACATGAAAAACGGCGAGATCGTTTACTCCGTGATGTGCGACGACGAGGGGCATACGGTAGATGACCTGCTGGTTTACTGCATGGGGCCGCAAAGCTGGCTACTGGTGGTGAACGCCTCCAACGCCGAAAAAGATTACAACTGGATATCCACCCGCGTACAGGGTGAGAACGTAAAAGTGTTAAATCGCTCGCCGGAGTTCGGGCTTTTGGCCATACAGGGGCCGAAGTCTGTTGGCATAGCCGCCAAGATTATGGATATACCGCAGGATTTGAAGTACTACCATTTTTGCGTGGTGGAGTGGGGCGGTTCGCAACTTATTGTTTCCCGCACAGGCTACACCGGTGAAGACGGGCTGGAACTGATGGTGGAAACGGGGAAGACAGTAGAGTTGTGGGACGCCCTTTTGGAAGCAGGCAAGGACGAGGGGATAGCCCACGCAGGCCTTGCCGCGCGCGACCTTTTGCGCATCGAATCCGGCTACTCGCTTTACGGGCATGAACTGGATGAAAAAACCGACCCCATTTCCGCAGGCCTTTCGTGGGTGGTGAAAATGAATGGCCGCGATTTCATCGGCAAGGCGGCGCTGGAGAAGCTAAAACCGGCCAGGAAAAAAATTGCGTTCACGCTGGAAGGCAAGAATATTCCGCGCCAAGGGTTTATAATAAGGGCTGGCGGAAAAGAGGTAGGAGCCGTTACAAGTGGCACCTTTTCTCCCGTTTTGCAAAAGCCTATAGGAATCGGATATATTGCGATTGGCGGAAACCACACCGGGGAAAACCTGGCGGTGGAGGTAAGAGGGAAAGAGATACCGGCGGCGGTGTGCAAGCTACCCTTTATTAAACCGGGCGTGAAGAAGTAAGGAGACGAGATGGAATACCCCGATGGCTTGTACTACACGAAAGACCACGAATGGGCCCAGGAGGAAGACGGCATATTGGTCGTAGGCATCACAGATTACGCGCAGGGCGAACTTGGCGACGTGGTATTTGTAGAGCTTCCAGAAGAAGGTATCGTGCTGAAGGCGGGCGAGCCTTTTGGCGTTGTTGAATCCGTAAAATCCGTCTCTGACCTTTATTCACCGGTGAGCGGCGAAGTGGTGGAAGTGAACCAAGACCTGGAAGCGGAGCCGGAAACCGTCAACTCATCGCCGTACGACAGGGGCTGGATGATGAAGATAGCGCTGAGCGACCCCAAAGAGTTGGACAAGCTTTTGTCCGCCGAGCAGTACATGGAATATATCAAGTCGCTGAAGTAGCCGGATAAAATAAAAAGGTGAGGTACATACCGCTTACGCCGGAAGACAGGAAGGCCATGCTTTCCGTTATCGGCGTGAAATCCGTGGCAGACCTTTTTTCCGCAATACCGGAAGATATCCATTTCACAAAAGGCTACAACCTCCCTGCGGCCATGCCGGAGCAACAGCTGTTGCGGCATATAAAGGAAATAGGCAAGGCGAACAGGCCAGCCACTTCCACCACATCATTTTTGGGCGCAGGCGCCTATAACCATTTCATCCCGGCGGCGGTAGACCAACTTATCAGCAGGAGCGAGTTCTACACTTCCTACACCCCGTACCAGCCCGAAATAAGCCAGGGGACGCTCCAGGCGATATACGAATACCAAAGCTACGTATGCGCCCTGTTTAACATGGAAGTGGCAAACGCCTCCATGTACGATGGGGCGAGCGCGTTGGCAGAGGCCGTTTTGATGGCGTGCCGCATATCGAAAAAAAACGAGGTGGTTATTTCCAACCTGGTGCATCCGCGATGGCGGCAGGTGGTGCGCACCTATGTGGAAAACAGGGGAATCAAGATTGTTGAAACCGAAGACCACAAGGCGGGATTTGCGGATCCGAAAATAATCACGGAAAAAATAAACTCCGGCACGGCGGCGGTTGTGGTGCAGTCGCCCAATTTTTTCGGCAACGTGGAAGACCTTGCGGCTATCTCCGGGGTTTGTCGCGACAAGGAAGCGCTTTTCGTAACGGCGGTGGCCGAGGTGATGTCGCTGGGGCTTTTGCGGCCTCCCGGCGATTTCGGCGCGGATATCGTGGTGGGCGAGGGGCAGTCGCTGGGGCTGGGGCTGAATTTTGGCGGGCCGTACCTGGGCATGTTCGCTACGCGCGAAAAACTTTTGCGGC
>JAHFEI010000049.1 GCA_023248615.1 Nitrospinales bacterium
GCGGACGGCGGTACCGGCGCACTGGACATTGGCGAACTTCTTAGGCCCAAGGCGGATGAAATGTGGCGCAATATGGAGCTTCGCAAAAAAATTTCGGCGATGAAGGAAGCGGTGGATAACCAAAAACCGCTTTGGATATTGACGCAAAACGACCCAGACCCGGATGCGATAGGAAGCGCTATGGCGCTGAGGGAGATACTTCGCATAAGCCCGAAGAACTCCCCCATAGTGACGCTTAAGCAGGTATCCCGCAATGAGAACATAAGCATGATAAGCATGCTGGGGGTGGATGTAAGAAAGGTGAGGGTGCCAGACCTGCTCCGCCTGCCGCAGATAGCCATGGTGGATGTGCAACCTAGTTATTTCCCGTTCCATCTGGAGAACGTAAAAATAGTGATAGACCACCACCCGATAGTGGGAAAATACGGTGTCCCGTTTGTGGATATACGCACCGGATACGGCGCAACATCTACCATACTCGCCGAATATCTGGAGGCCGAGAGGATAAAAATAAACGTTAGGCTTGCTACCGCCCTTTACTACGCCATAAAAACGGACACGCTACTTTTAGGGCGCGATGTTTCACGCGAGGATTTCCGGGCCTTTACGACCATATGGCCTATCGCCAACCATCAGGCAATTTCGCAGATGGAGAGGCCGCGCCTGAAATCGCACGAGGTGGATGCGTTCGTAAAGGCGCTTAAGGGGCACACCATAACGCGGGGTTGCCTTTTCGCGGGATTGGGCAACCTGCGGAAAGAGGACTTGGTGCCGCGCCTGGCGGATTTTGTCATGCAAATAGGCGACCCGGAGTTTGCGCTGGTGTGGGGAACGCTGGGAAAAGATATCACGTTTGCCGCCCGCTCGCTGAACCCGGCTATTGATGCGGGGGAGGTCATGCGCACGGCTTTTGGGCATATCGGAAGCGCCGGGGGGCATAAGGCTATGGCTCGCGCCACGATGCTTGCCAGTGCGCTTCGGCGTGATTTTCACGCATCTTCCGCCAGCATGTTGGCTGGGCAGGTAAAAAAGCGGATTTTGCGGATAGTGGCCGCGCAAAAGAAAGTCGGCAAAAAGCGCAGGGTAGGGTAGCGCGACATATGGAAAATGGCGGCAATCAAAGGCAACTTCCCAAAACACGCATAGGGGAGCTTTTTATAGCTATCAACAGGTTCTCCTTTTTTGTGGTTGCCATAGCCGCCGTACACGGTGTGCTAGCGCCGTTGAGTAAGTCTTTGGTGCACTGGCACATCCCGATGGGGCTGGGCGCGGCGGTGTTGGGACTGTTTAGCCTGGTTTCCGCCATGTTCTACCTAGTGGTGACGGGCCAGATGATAAAAGAGGCGGTGCAGAAAAGGAAAATATCCGCAGACCTGTTTGGCCGGACCAAGCAATTTAAAAAGGAGCTTTTCCCTTGGTGCATGGGCGCTATCGTCCTGCTTATAACCATGACGGTGCTGGGTGGAGCCGTACATGTCGGCAAAATATCGAAATATGTTCATCTTGGGTTTGCGGCGCTAACGCTCGCCGTCTATTGGGGAGCCATCAAAAGCATGAAGCGCAATTTCGACCTGAACAGGGAACTTATCGCGGATACCATCGACGCGGTAAACGCGCTTCCCGCCTCCGCCAATTCCTGACGGCTACAATAATCAGTAGACATCGGTATCCAGCCAGCGTTTCGGGAAATGGTATTCATGGTACCTGTCCACCAGCATATCCTTTTCAAAACTTACCGGATACCAGACAATATCGCTTTTCTTCACCTCTATCTGGATGTTGTTGTAGAACGCTATCATCTTTGCGTCTATCCGCCCTGTGACGGCGAACACCAGCGGTTCCAGCATTTCTCTGGCCTCTTCTTCCGCAAGCGACAGCCCGAAAGCTTCGCCATCCGGCATTGCTTCGCCATCACTGGGCGGCAGGTCTTTTTGGAAAATATTTATGCGTATGGCTAGGCTTAAGAGTCCTGATGCGTTGCGGGTTACGATGGCCGGGACGTAGAAGGTTATATCCCTTTCGGGGTCTTCATTCCTGAGTTTAAAGCCGACCCCTTTCATTATTTTTGCCCGATCGCCGATTTTGGAAATGACATCACTCCCTTCCCCGGAACTGATTTCCAGCTTGAACCGCCAGAAGGGGATGTAGGCTCCGCCTCTCTCCATAGGCCGGATAGCGTTTATCTTAATGCTGGCATAATCGTTATCCTTCAGCATCCACAGCCTTCGGCATTCTCCGCAGTGGAATGTCAGGTCGAAATCGCCATCCTTGAGGTTGTGCCCACAGTTTGGGCACCTGTGCGTAATCAGCTTGGGTGGCACGGCTACGGTATCGCTTTCTCCAATCCCTTGCGTTTCAATACGGCCTGCCTCCTCGGCAAGCAGGTTTCCGTTTACCCCGTCTACCATGATTGTGTGATATCCGGTTTCACCCTCGCAAACAACGGAGATAACGGGGTAATAAATGATGGAGAGCTTTTCGCCCACCATTTTCAGGTCGGAGAAGCCGGGCCGTTTTCCATCCATATCCATTGCCGCGGTTGCCGCCTTTTTTGCGGCTTTTAGCGCATCCTTTTCAATGAGCGTCGTGGGAAGCAGTACCGCCGACTTCGGAAACTTTTCGGCATCGTAGTGCTCCAGCTCCAATACCTGCGACTGGATTCCGAGCGAAGTGAAAGATGGGAGGAACGTCTCGTTTGCCTGAAACGAGTGGAACCATGTCTTGGCCGATATCTCCGCCTTCCCGTCCCCGGCCACGAGGTAAAAGAGCATTCCCCTTAAATTCCAAAACGGGTCGTATATAACAGTAACTTTTTTGACCTTAGTGACGGGCGTTATCTTTCTGTTTACCAGCAACTTTTTTATGGCGAGCGCCGCCGCCTTTTCATCCAGCCGCGCCGGGATAATGTATTTGAGGGTCATTCCCTCCGCTTGCATGCGCAATACCGAGGCACAATATTGGCACTTGAAGGTAAGCGCCCCTTCGTGGTGTTTTGTCGGCGCGCCACATTCCGGGCAGGTGGACGATACTAAAAAAGCCATCCTAGGCCTACGAGGCCATCTTTTCCCCGCAGTTGGTACAGAACTTGGTGGCTGGCGGCATCGAGGTGCCACACTTTTGGCAGTGCGGCTTGGATTTGACATCGAACCCGCAACTCATGCAGAAATTCGCGTGTATCTGGATTACTTTACCGCACTGTGGGCATGAGTTCATTGGGTTCATCTGATGTCCGCATTTGTAGCAGAAGCGGCTGTTTGCTGGTGTGTGGGCAAGGCATTCCGGACACTGGGTAGTTTCTATCGGGCTGTCTTTCAATTCCTGCTGGTCGGGCATGAATGCTTTGCTCAAAAAGCCTGGCATCAACATTCCAACGCCCAATCCTATCCCTGCTCCGGCTCCAGCCTCTGCGGAGCCTCCCTGCGCATCCAGTGATTTTGCCAGCTTGAATTTCAGGAACTGGTCCAGGTCTTTTATCGCCCCCATGCCGCTTTTTTCATCTATCATCTTTTGCACCTCTTCCGGAGGCGTGATGGAATTAATGAAGAAATCAATTAGGGTCATGCCGAACTTTGTGAACTCCGCCTGAAGCGTGGCTTGCAACTGTGTGGCGATTTCGCCGTAACTTTTGGGAAGGTCCAGTATTGTTTTCAGCCTCTCGCCCAAGAGGTCGTTTATCCTGCATACGATTATTTCGCGCAGGTAATCCTCCACCTGCGGCGTGGTGTACCTAGATTCCCTGCCCACAAGCTGGTTGATAAAGAGTATCGGTTCGGTAATTTTGCAGCTGTACGCGCCAAATGCCCGCAGGCGTACGAGGCCAAGCTCGCTATCGCGGAAAGCTACCGGCTCGTGCGTTCCCCACTTAAGGTTTATGAACATTTTGTGGTTGATAAAATATACTTCGGCCTTGAATATGCTTTCAAACGCCCAAGGGGCGGAAAACAGTTTTGTTATAATCGGCAGGTTTAACGTCTTTAAAGTGTGGCGTCCGGGGCCGAAGGAATCGCACGCCTTGCCATCGCGGTAGAAGACCGCCGACTGTGTTTCCCGCACTATCAGTTGTGCGCCAAGCTTGATATCCGCCGACCCCACGGGCGGGAAGCGGCAAATCATGTCATCAGGCGCCGGGTTTGTCCACTCGATTACTTCCAGCATTATGGCCATGGTGTACCTCCTGCGTTATTATCGCTTTTTTGCTTACCGAGTGGAATTCTTTTCTAAACACCCCGGTAGGAAAAGTGAAAAAGTTAATTTAGGGGGTAAAGATTCAAGTTTGTCTTCCGATACTACTATTAGAGATTGCTCGGTCAACGTGGGTCGCCTTTTTTTGGGGCCTTGCGGGAAGGGTGCGCCCGAATCCTGCTTACACGTTATCGGTAAGACATTACTTTACTTTAGGCGAAAATGCGGATAAGTGGTTGTAAATATATGGAATTTTTGGGGTATTTAACTTGGATTCGGGCTGGAGCCTAGCACCAACTTATCGGATGGATAAAAATTAACTTGAGGGGCAAATGATTATAAGCGCACCGCCGCCGATTGTTCAGCTACCAAGTGTTGCCACTTATTGGAGCCTGAAACCGGCTCCGATGGTGGAACAGCCAATTACCGCCCCCACTGTGGAGCAACTCAAAAATGAGGGGGCCGGAACCTTCTCCGGGTTCGACAGGGCCATTGCGGACAAGTTTCGCTACATACAGCGCAACCAGCCTACAGTAGATTTCCGCAACGCATCTCCCTACAACAGCCTGATAGCGCAAAATTCCGCCGACACTATTGATAGCATGCGGCAATCCAATTCCTACGAGTTGAAGCTTGATTTCGGCAGGAATTTCATGCCGGTGCAAGGGAGGAAGTTCAACGATATCTACAGCCGCCTTTTGGACCTGCGTTCGCAGGCGGGAGCGATACAAGACCCGAAAAAATTCAACATCAAGAGCGCGACTTCAAGTGCCTCGGATGTGGTTGGAGCCACCGCTGGCCCGAAAGCCGTAAACGGCGTTTATTCCATCGTAGTCACTCAACTTGCGCAGACGCAGCAGGTGGCATCCGGCGTTATCTCCGACCCCACAATACCCCTTGGGTTGAGCGGCACATTCCAGATAAACGGTTGGACTACGGAAGTAACGCCCTCCGATACGCTGGATAAGATACGGGACAAGATAAATTATGGCGAAGACACGAACCATAACGGAACGCTTGACCCAGCCACGGACGTAAATGGCGATGGCGTTTTGGGCGCACTGAGCGCCCCAGGGGCATTTGAAGGCAGGCGGTACATACCATCGTTTTACCTGAATGAGAATATAAGCGGCACCAGTGTCCCGGCCCCGTCTGAGGACATGAACGGCAACAAGAAGCTGGACGGCGGTTGGGCGCAGACCGGTGTGAGGGCGGCGGTGGCGGGGGGGCAACTGGTTCTGACATCGCAGGACGCCGCGAACATAAACCTGCGAATAAAAGACACGGACAAGATACTGGAGAAAATCGGCGTCCTTTCCCGTAACCCCTTTACCGAAGAGGTGGCGGTGAACCGGAAAAACGCGCAATCGCTGGATGCGCAAGCGGCGAAGTTTACGGTAAACGGCGTGGGGTACAGTTCATCGACGAACTCCGCGACGATAGGCGACGTTTCCCTTGCGTTTACCAAGACCGGCAAATCCGACATAACGGTGATGGACAACGTGGAGCAGGCGCTTGGAGCGGTGACGGCTTTCACCAGCGCTTATAACAGCGCCATTGAACTTATGGACAAAACGATATCCGGCGGTAGTTCCTTATCGGGTAACCTGCGCCTGCAATCAATATATTCCGACACCGTGGCGGCGTTTTACACCGCCTCGCCGTATGCCATAGGCGGATATGGCTCGGTAGCGGATATCGGCATATCCACCGCGAGCCAGCCGCAGCCCATCGCGCAGAATACGCTTGAAGAACTCCCCAACATGGCCGCAGGTAACACCTCAATGCCGGGTGTTGGGCCGTACTCATATTTCAACCATACGGGGCGCGTGGGCGTTGGTTCGCAGGACAATTTCAAAATAGGCATAAGCCGGTATGCTGTAAGCAAAAACCTGCGGCAAAATCCTGCCGGTGTGGGGGATTTGCTAAACTACGCGGCCAGCAGGCTCCAGGGCAAGCTGGATGTCCATTTGAACCCCGATTACGGTACAATTAAATTCCAGCAGGATGTCGTTGGCTACTACAGCAAAAACCAGGATGAAGTGGGCAAGCTTATGACGCAGACAGTGGGGGTTGTTGGAAATGCCATTTCCGCATCGGAGAGCAATAACCTTTTCCAGTCGGTAGGCCAACAGCAGGGCTACTCGGTTGTGGTGTGATGGAGGAACAATGAAAAAGAACCTGGATGCCATTATCGCGGAACAGCAAAAGAATTTCGACATGCTGTTATCCCTCTCCCAAAAACAGCTACGGCTCCTCGAACCGGGAGAATGGGAAGAGGGCGCGCTGGAGGGCCTGCTGAAGGAAAGGACAAAACTTTTTGAGGCGATTACCGCGCTGGACGTGCAGTTGCGGGCCGCCGTTGACGGACACGAGGGGAAAAGCCATCCGGGACTGGAAAGGCTACATGGTACCGTGCAGGAGATATTGGAGGCCGACGCGAAATGCGGAAGCATCTTGCAGGGGGAAAAGTCGAAAGTGTTCGAGCAGATGCAGGTGGTAAACAAGGGAAGTACCGCCCTTAAAGGGTACGGCAAAAAGGGCAACGGCGGACAATCGCGGTTTGTCAGCAGGAAAATGTAGGGGATATTGCGATGGTTTCACAGGTTGGGCGTGTAACAAAAGCCACGGCGCTGTATGATACGCAGAAGGTGTATGGCGACCGCCTAAAATCCTACAAGCAGGAGAACCCGCCCGTATTGCAGATGCAGACGGATGCCATTACCATAAGCACGGTTGCGGCCCAAAGCCTTGCGGTTCATCGCAAGGTGAAAGATGAAAGGCGGCCAATTGCTTATTCCAACCCACGCACGGATAACGTGCGGGCTTCATTCAAGAGCAGATAGCTCGACAGGTTCCCACTTCCCCATGGATTTTTTCACCTTTTTGCCTATCACTTCGTCCCATCGCGCCACGCTGATGCCGTGTACAGGGCGTAACGCTATGCAATCCCCTTCGGAAAGCACAATACCTTTTTCCAAATCGCGGGCGGCGTAGATGCCCCTACGGAACTTGTCCCGGTTCTCCCGCTCGTTTTCCGACAGTCTCTTTATGCCATCCCCGGACATGGCCGGTAACGATTTGCAAAAAGCGGAGAGTTCTTTCAATTCGGCTGGCTCTATTGATATCGCATGGTCGGAAAAGGGGAACTCTTTTGCCATTTCCCGGCTTGGCGTAAAGTGCTTTTCTATTGCCACCGCCCCCATCGATGCGGCGGCAAAGGCGGCGTGCAGGCCGAATGAGTGGTCGGACAATCCGCAATGCAGGCCGAATTTTTCCGAGAGGGTGGCGATGGCTTTGAGGTTCATGCCTGCCGGAGCCGCCGGGTAGTCCGATACGCAGTGCATAAGAACAATGCGGTTGTTTCCCTCTTTACGGATGGTGCGCACCGCCAGTTCCACTTCCTCCATATCCGCCATGCCGGTGGCAAGGAAAATGGGCTTCTGCTTTTTTGCGGTGTGGCGTAGCAGTTGTACATTGTTGCAATCCATAGAGGCTATCTTGAAGGCATGCATCCCCAGCGAATCGAGGAAGTCGGCCGATTCGGTATCAAATGCCGCGCTAAAAAGGTTTACGCCGATGCTTTGCGCAAACCGGAAAAGCTCCCTTTGCATGTCGAAACCCAACGCCAGTTTTTCTATCTGCGGGTAGTAGGGGAGGGAGGAAGCTAGGAATTTCTCCGGTTGGAATGATTGCAGCTTTATCAGGTCGGCCCCGTTTTCCGCAGCGGAGACTATCATTTTCTTTGCCGTCGCCATATCGCCATTGTGGTTAATGCCCACCTCGGCTATCACGAGTGACGTAGCGCCACTGGCAATTGTCAACTGGCCGATTGTGATTTGCTCCATGCGGCTATTCTATTCATGGAATGCTTTAATATCCAAGCCGCATTTTATGGATTTATTGTAGAATGGGCGCATGTGTCCAATGGATAAAGGTACGAATGACCGCTCACCAGGATTACTGCCGTTTCGGTGTGGGCGGGGCGCGAAACGGGATATCGGAACTTTCCTTGCGATAAGCGGAGGTGACAGGTGATAGGGCAGGGCGGCGACTCTAGAAAAGTGTACGTGAGGCAGATAAGCAAGAATATCGGGAGTTCATCCCTCCTTTCAAACATTTCGCTTGAAGTAGGCCCGGGAGAATGCTTCGGCATACTTGGTGAGAACGGGTCTGGCAAAACAACATTGCTGAGGGTGATGACGGGGTTGGTGCTACCATCGTCTGGGGAGGTCTCCATAATGGGGTACAACCCTCACGAAGACCCGGTAGGCGCGTTGAGCCACATCTCCGCCCTTATCGGCATACCGGCGTTGTACCCGAACATGAGCGCGTACGAGAACCTGGATATTTTTTCCGACCTGCCGGACAAGAAGCGGGCCATTGATGCGCTTGCCAACGTAGGTCTGGTGGATGAGCGGCACAAAAAGGTCGGGGCCTACTCCCGTGGGATGCTACAACGGCTGGGAATAGCCTTGGCGCTACTGCATGAAAGGCCATTTATCATGTTGGATGAGCCTACCCAAGGGGTGGATGACGTTTGGATTGGGAAGCTGGGCGTACTGTTCAGGGAAAAACTGAAAAATGGGCAGGCGCTAATAATAACCAGCCACGATTTTGATTTCGTCATGGATCTATGCTCGCAAGTGATGATCCTAGATTCCGGGGAAAATGTTTACGCCGGAAACTTGAAAGAAGTGGCGGAGTTCCCGTACTTTTTCCAACTTGTTTGCGACCCGAGGGATAAGGCGGAACGCGTGATGAAAAAAGTCGGGTATGTCCACCGGTGCGTCAGCACACCCAAACATTTTGAACTGACTATTGAAAAAGAGAAGGTATCCGACCTGGTTGACGCGCTGGTATCCGCCGGATGCAACGTGCATGAATTCGCCATGAAGCACTACACCCTGTCCGACTTGGCGCGCCAGCGCAACAACTACGAGGAAATACGAAATGACATTTAAAAGGCTTTTGCTGGTAGAAACGCAAAAGCTTGTGCGATCTCCGGTTTTTTGGGTGGCGCCGATAGCGCTGACGTTTTACTTGGTGTTGATGCTTTTCGGGTTTGAGGTGTATGCCGCCAAAAACGGGGTGGAGCCATCCGGGGCGGAGACGATACAGGGGCAGCAAACCGGGTCGATGGTTGTTTCCTTCTATTCCACGGTGAGGAGAATGGCTGGCAATATTGTGCGGCTTCCCGGTGCACCGCCCGTGCTTCCCGCTGGCTGGG
This sequence comes from Nitrospinales bacterium, assembly GCA_023248615.1. Taxonomy (GTDB): domain Bacteria; phylum Nitrospinota_A; class UBA7883; order JACRGQ01; family JACRGQ01; genus JAHFEI01. The sequence continues at coordinate 9,413 of JAHFEI010000049.1, forward strand.
TAGAGGGGGAACAAAATTTGGGGCAACCCCCGATTGACGAACAAAATGCTGTGGTGGGGGCTGTGGATAAATTCGATTTCTGGGGAAGCTTTATCAATAGCATGTTAAATCCCAAACCCTTCCCAAAGCCCCAATGCGATTGTCCCTGCCAAGAGAAAAAAACCGAGGCCACCAGAACCTTTTCTCCATTGATGACATCGGCAAGCCTTTCGTCATTATTTGTAGGCGTGGCCTATGCCCAAGAAGCGGAAGGACCATCGCGGATTTTCATCAAACCGCCTGCGCCCAACCAGCATGGCTCGTTCATCGAAAGGCTTCGTGAGCGCATGTACTGGCTTACCGACCCGATTTCGCTGGAGAACAGGGTGATAGACCGGTCGCGTTTTAATGGCATGAGGTTTACATACCTGTCACTGTACTTTGCCACTGCATTTGTTTTCCCGCTTGTAGCTGTGGCGGTTGTTGCCCAGCTTTTTGCGAGCGAGATATCAAACGGAACCATGAGGACCTGCCTCCTGCGTCCGGTGCGTAGAACCCGTCTGCTTATGGCGAAAGTGGTGGTTGCCGGAGGCTATCTCATTGCGCTGGTACTGGCATTTAGCATATGCGCAATGGTATTTGGGATAGTTTTTTCCGGGTTCGGTAATCTTGTCCTGGATTCGGAGGTGCTTGGCAACACAGGCAGGGTGCGGATGATTCTGGGGGACGGGGCGGTGGTGCTGTTTCTTTTGACGGCTCCTCTGGCGGCGATATCACTGCTTCCACTCACTATGTTTGCCATCCTACTTTCCCATTTGCGGCCAGAATCCGCCTATGTGATGGGGACATCTTCCATAGCTTACCTCATCATGTTCACGTTGGGCGGGTTGCCCCTATTTGAAGACATAAGGTTCCTGTTTTTTACGACGTATAT
>JAHFEI010000050.1 GCA_023248615.1 Nitrospinales bacterium
CACTTGTCCAGCGCGTCCATTTGCTCGCGTATCGCGCCGTATATAGAAGGATCGCCGGAGTGCAAGCGCACAACATCTATCCCCTCGTCACGCGCGTCCTCCATAATTCCCACAACCTGTTCTAGCGTCAGTTCGGCAGAATCGTACCGCCTGGCGGTGGCCGGTATAAGGCGGAGTACTTCCTCGCTCACAAGCGATCCGGCATATACACAGCACCTGCACTGTTCCAGCATCCTTTTCGCTTTCACCGTCATTAGGTCGACATCACCCGGCCCAGACCCGACAAAATAAACCTTCATCTCGCCCCCTTTCCAACATGTATGAGGATAATGGAAAGATATCCTGTTTCAGGATTTTCATTCCTCAGCCCCTTCAAATCCGTCACCAGCCGCTCATCATCCATGCCGACATTGGATACGAAAACCGCATTTTCAATCGCCCCGGCTTTTTCCAGCAGATCCAGAATCGGCTGGAGCCTTTTTCCTATCTTCATCAGGACTACCGTGCCATCCCCCATAAGCGCGTTCTCAACGGCCTTCAGGTCGTCTGCCGCAGGGATGATTGTTACCGGCTCTTTCCCCTCTCCCACCGGGAAGTTCGTAAGCGCCGCCACGGCACTAAACGCCGTAATGCCGGGGATGGTTACGGTTTTCACTTCCGGCAACACCTCTTTCAGCGCCCGCAGGAGATAGATGTATGTGGAATACAGTAGCGAGTCCCCCAACGTGATGAAACATGCGTCGTTACCTGCCTTCAGCACTTCAGCTATGGAGCGCGCCGACTCGGCCCATTTTTCCGCCAGTTCCGCCTTATCCGTCACCATCGGAAACACCAACTCATGTATCTGCGTTTTTCCGCCTACATAGCTTTTTACTATTTCCAGGGCAACGCTCTCTGCCTTCACCCTAGCTTTTGGCACGAACAGGTGTCCGCATGATTCCAGAAGCTTGGCTCCCTTTACCGTTATCAGTTCCGGGTCTCCCGGCCCTACCCCTATCCCGTACAATGTCCCGATATTCATTTACCCAATTCCCTGCCTATAAAAAGCGCTACTGCCATGGTGGATGCCTTGTACCCATCCAACTCTTTTGGAGCTACTTTTGTGATTTTCTCATTTGCCGTGGAAAGCTCCTCACAAACATAGATATCGTATCCTGTCCCTATCTCCTCCGCCAACCGCGCTATCCACGCGATAGCTCCCTCGCGCCCCGCAAGAACTGCTATTTTTTTCTCCTTTGCCAGTTCCAAAAATGCAATCTCCGGATCGCTGTTATGGGCGGAGATAATCCTTGCGTCGTACCACTCCACCCCCAACCTTGCGAATGCTAGCTGCACGGAACTTATGCCGGGGATGACGTGACAATTTTCAATGCCGAATTTTTTTATGATCGGCTTTGCAAGCGAACAAACCCCCGGGTCGCCGCTTACCAATACCGCCACTTTGCCTTTCCCGTACCGCTTGCCGATTTCGTTTATCGCCAAGTCAACGCCCGCCCCTATTTCCACCTGCTCCCCGCCACAATCGGCAAAAAGCCGCAAAAGCTTTTTCGAGCCTATGCGGCAGTCGGCTTTTCGCGCAGCCATTCTCCCCGCTTCGGTCAGGTACTCTGTTGCGCCTGGGCCGCACCCGATAATGGTTATTGGTTTTTCTATTTCCATTTGTCCATGTCCCCAAAAAATCCTGTGACATTTTCCCGCATATCAACAAGCGCCACCGCAACGGGGAACTGGTCGCCGGTTCGAGCCACAATCGCGTCCCGTATCCTTCTGGATAATTCGCACGAAAGCTCCATCCGGCGGCTGTCTGGCAACGAAGCGAAAATGCCCTCCACCGTTTGGCTTTCTTCCGGCTCCATGGCAAACAGTCCGTGCGCCACCGACATCACAAAAGGGATAACGCTTTTAGACCTCGACGAGTGTGTGTCCCATTCGCCATCGGCCAGTTTTGCCAGCTTGCCGGGATGTCCCACCGCCAACAAACCGGAGATGGTGTGTTTTGCGGCGCAGTCGAGCATAAATCCCCACTCATTCCCCACCTCTATTACCTGCTCTGGGGAGATATGGAACGATTTCAGCGCCGAACGTGTGCCGATATTCCCGGCGGTAAGGACGGGAAACGCGATGCCGTTTGCGATAGCGACATCCATGGAGCATTTCAACGATTCCCTCAAAGCCGGGTGGCTGTAGGGGCGCACAATCCCGCTGGTGCCGAGTACTGATAGCCCTCCCACAATTCCCAGCCGTGGGTTAAAAGTATTTTTAGCAAGTTCCCCGCCGCCGGGGATGGAGATGGTTATCATCACCGGCCTTTGCGTCACTTCGCGCACCGCATCGCATATCATGCGGCGCGGCACAGGATTGATTGCCGGTTCGCCCGGCGGGATGGAAAGGCCTTTCTTGGTATCGGTGCCGACGCCATCCCCCGCAACAAATATAATCCTGCTTCCGCCATGCCAGCCAGCACGCGCAACAACCGTCATGCCGTTTGTAACATCAGGATCGTCCCCCGCATCTTTCACTACAGATGCGACTGCATACTTCCCTTCCCCGGAAAAGTTTGCTATAGGCAACGCCAGCCTTCCGCCATCCGGCATAGGTATATCCACCATGCCATCCGGCCTGTCGCCGCACAGCACCATAGCCGCCGCTTTTGCGGCAACAGCCGCGCATGTGCCGGTGGTGTATCCCGTTTTCAGCATGGGAATTCCTTCTCCACAGGTTTCAGCAAGATATCGGGAGGGATAAGTTCCAGGAAGCGTTTGCGCGCCTCATAGATGGTAAGCGGTAGCCCCTTCACCGGCAGGCCGTCGAAACGCTTCATATTATGGAGAAGGGTGGAAACGTACGGAAGCCGCAACCCGCTCTCCTCCAGCATGCTATGTTCCGTAAAAATCTCCTCCGCCGACCCATGTTTCATTACGCTTCCACGGTTCAAAACGTATATGCAGTCGGCAAACAGCGGTAGCATATCCACCGAGTGCGTAGCCATTATCACCGTTATGTTTTTCAGGCGGTTCATATTGCTCAGCAACCGCATTATCAGCACCTCTCCAGCCGGGTCAAGCCCCGCCGTCGGTTCGTCCAGCACCAGTATAGAGGGATGCATGGCAAGGACTCCCGCCAGCACCACCCGCTTTTTCTCGCCGAAGCTCAGGTGATGAATCGCCCTTTTCCTTAATGGAAGGGCATCCACGTCGTTCAAAGCCTCTTCCACCCTCTCTGCAACTTCCTTCTCGCCAAGCCCGAGGTTGCGCGGCCCAAACGCCACATCCTCTTCCACTGTGGCGGCGAAAAGCTGGTCTTCGGGATTTTGGAATGTTACCCCAACAAGCGAGTAAAGCTCTTTGGGTTTCATATCGGTTATGTTTTTGCCGAAGAGCCGCACCGTCCCGGATTGCGGCTTGATAAGCCCGGCAATGGTTTTTATCAAAGTTGATTTGCCGGAACCGTTAGAGGCAAACAGGGCGACGAATTTCCCCGCCTCCGCGTTGAAATTAACGCTGGATAGCGCCATGGTGCCTTCCTCGTAGGTAAAGCTGGCTACGGAAACTTCCACCGCGTTTTTCACATGCCACCCGATTTGCACAAAAAATAACCCGAAGCGATAAGCGCCGATGCGACAAACACCAACGCAAAATCACGGAATCGCGGCGGGTGAAGATGCGTGTATCCCGTTCCACCGCAATATCCTCGCGCCAGCATCGCCTCGTGGGTACTGGTCGCCTGCTCCGCAGAGCGCAACACCACGCCGCCCGCAAGCGTTGAAAACGATGAAAGCGACCGGCTCCATCCGGCATATCCCAGCCGCACTCGCTGTGCGGCCGCCATTTCCGAAGCAACTTCTAGGAGTACGAATATGTACCGGTACGTCATCATCGCAAGCTCCACCCATGCGGAAGAGATGCGGAACCATCCAAGCCCGGCGAAAAGCTGGTAAGCTGGGGTCACAAAACCCAGCAAAAGCGCGATGCCGGACGCGCCCATAACCCGGCTGGCCACCAGTATCCCATCCCGGAAACCATCGCCGCTTGCCGCTATTTCCATCCCCGCGAAATGGAAAAGTATATCCTTCCCTAGGCCGGGAAGGAAAGACTTTATCACCACCATCAGCAATGCCATTGCCAAAGGCAACGCAAGCCGGATAAGCATTATTTTTAGCGGGATGCGCACAGCTACCATGCACGATACGGAAACGGCGAACATCAAAATACCGAATGCGGCGTTGCCGGAGAGAATGACGGCAAAAATACCGATGCCAGTGATAAGCAGTTTTACGCGTACATCCATCCGCGTAAAGGCGTTATCCCGTAGCGCAAAAAGATCGGAAAACAGTTCAAACATCGCCCTGTCCCTTATCCCCGCCTTTGCCGAACAACTCCCGGAAGTAATATCCTACAATAAAACCGCCACCCGCACCGGCAACTAGGAACATCAACAGCAAAAGGTCGCCGTAGTCCCCGCCCACAAGCGGCATCGGCGTACGCCCGTTTTCTTTGGCAACCTTGTCGATAATGGCCAAATCGACCCCTTCCCACTTGGCCGCCGCGCTTCCCGCAGAAATGGCCAAGGATAGTACGGCAAGCTCCAGTTGCAGGAAAAGTTTCTTTAGCATGCGAATTTTCTTTCGGCGCCGCCACAAGCAAGCTCCGGCTTGCGCAACATCACAAACCGGTAAGCTCCGGCGGAAATGAAACCTTCGAGTATGCCCAACGGCAACTGGGTTGGGATAAAAGCGGCGGCGATTGCCGCGAACATGGAGAATAACGGAGCGTTGCCGTGCAGGGCCAGCGCCAACTGGAGCGACGTTGTGGCGTATGTGGCCCAGTCCGAAACCAACCCTGCGGCGAAAGCCGCCGCCCATGTGGAGAACCCAAGCCAGCGCACCAGCCTGAATGACGCGTAACCGGAAAAAGCGCCGACGACTCCCATGGAGAAAATATCCGCCCCCAGAGATGTAAGTCCGCCATGCGACAAAAACAACGCCTGCAAAGCAAGCGTAACACTGCTGACAACAACGGCAAGCCACGGCCCGATAAGTATGGCGGCAAGCCCCACTCCGCAGGGATGGGATGTGGTGCCAGCAACAGGTACCGGTATCGGCATGCAGGAGATGACAAAAATCGCCGCGCCAATAAGCGCAACAAACGGTTTCGTTTTCGTAGACGCCTCATTTTTTTTCTTCAATACGCCAAGGCCAATAGCGACAACCGGCAAAACAGCCGCGAACCAAAAAGAGGCCCACCCGGCGCTGAGGATACCGTCGGAAATGTGCATCGCAAACGCATTCGGGGCGGAAAGGACAACAAGCAATGCCGCCGAAACGGCAATTGCAGGAGCCATCCTTTTTTTAATGGTCATGGTCGTGGCCATGTGAGCGCATTTCCTTCGCCTTTTCCGGCGTAACCGGCACATACTCCATCTGTCCCGGCGGCAAGGGATATTTATCGCGACGATCCAGCTCGACTTCCCTTATGTCCGCCAGACCCAGCGATTCGTTTATTCTCATACGCACTATCTCGACCATTTTCTCATCGAAGCCGAGATGTTTCCCATAGATGATTTTCACGCCAGGATATTTCTCGGCCTCGTTTTTCATCATGGACGGTATGTCCAGCTTCATGTGTAGCCCGGAATGCAGGAAATACGGGATAAGCACTATGCGGGATACGCCTTTTTTTACGCATTCGCCCATCGTTTCCGGCAGGTGGGGTCCCAGCCGCGACATGTAGCAGGTTTCCACCGCCTCGTATTTCCCCTCTGCCATCAGGCTTTTTGCCACGTCCTCCATCCCTCTTCCGGCATCAGGCACACGGCTTCCGTGACCAAGCAGGATTACCGCGATTTTTTCCTTTTCACGCTCCGGTTGCGCCAACGTATCCTTATTTTCGGAAAGGATGCAAAGAGAATGCATGGCGCTTACCGCCAGCGTGCTACCTCCGCGCCTTCCCTCCACGGAAATGTACTGTACGCCAAGTTTCATCAGCTCTTCCTTGCTTTCCACCACGTGTACAAAGCCAACCGGCATGGCGATAACCAGCGCCGGGCGTATCCCCTCTTCCACTATCATCCGGTTGAGTTCCAAAAGGGCTACAGGCGCATTTCCAAAAACAGCGATGCCGCCATGGAGGATTTCCTTTGCCTTGCGCACAGCATAAAGCGAGCGCGGTTGCCCGGCTTTTTTCGCCTCGTCTGCCACGCCAGCATCCGCCACATGGCACACCACATCCTTCGACGTGTAGGAGCGGCAAACCCTTTTAAGGCGTTCAAGTGAGATGCCGGAACGTATCATGTTTGAATCCACATATATCCCCTTACCGGCGCGCAACGCATCTCCCGCCGCCGTAATGGCATCCGGCGAGAAACGGGTAAGCGACAGCAAATCGAAACAGGCGGTGGCGTGTATCATGCGCCTCACCACTATCCACTGTTCGCGGGTGATGCCGGGGTTTGGCATTTCGGCGTCAATCGCCTCAAATGATTTGTTCTCTATCTCTTCCGGCTTTACCGGGTTCTCATACAGCGAATAGATAAACGGCCTGCCGGGTTGCCCCATCTTTTTTTTGTCTGTCATAACTCTCCTGCACAATGTGAAATAAAACTTTCTATCGACCCAGGCCGTGACGCCATGTGAAGGTGCACATAGCTCGCCAAAACCTTGCCGCGTTGGTATCCCTCTTCCTCCGCCTGTCCGGAATTTTTTGCCGTAAGCGAATATGCCGTTTCCCACCCCGCTTGCACCGGGTTTTCCATGAATTCCGAATAGTGGAAGCGGTGGCCGCGTAGCCTTGCTCCGGCGTTTCCCACCAGCGTGTCGCGCTCCATCAACACGTCCGCATATCCTAGTGCGCGGAATTTTTTGTTCATCTTTGTCCACGGCGGGATAATCCCGGCAAACGGATACTTGCCGCCATCTTGCAGTTCCACCCCGCCGGAAAGGTACATCAGGCCTCCGCACTCCGCGTACACAGGTTTTCCGGACGATGCGAAACTCCGCACTCCCTCCAGCATGCCCCTATTTTCGCTCAGCGCCTGCGCATGTTCCTCCGGGTAGCCGCCGCCGAAATACAGCGCGTCCAGCCCGTGTGGCAACGCAACATCGCGTATAGGTGAAAAACGGACCAGCTCGCATCCCGCGTTTTCCATCGCATCCAACGTGTCGCGGTAGTAAAAGCTGAATGCGCTGTCGAACGCTATGCCTACCGTGGCGCGTTTGCCACGGCTTTCTACAGTTGCCATTTCCCCGGCGTCAATGCGGGGAGCATCCTTTGCCATCTTTATTATCCCGTCGATATCGGCGTTTTTTTTCATCACGGCGGCGAACTGTCCCAGCGTATCTGCGGAAAGATTTTGCAAATCCGCCTTTACCAGCCCCAGATGCCGACTGGCGAGCGTGGGAAATGCGCCCTTTTGTACCGTCCCGACAAGAGGCGGCAGGGAGCACGATTCAAGCGCTTCTGAAAGCATTTTTTTGTGCCTGTCGGAGCCGATGCGGTTGGCCAGCACGCCGCAAACTTTTACACCAGCCTCAAGCCCGGCATATCCCTTCACGATTGCCGCAATGCTTCGGGACATGCCCGATGCGTCCACCGCCAGCAAAACAGGCGCTTCCAGCCACTGCGCCATTTCGGCGGTGCTACCATGTGAAGATTTTGGGTCAGCCCCATCAAACATGCCCATCACACCTTCCACCACCGCAATATCGGCATCCGCCGTTTTACGTGCGAAGAGGCCTAAAACATACTCTTTCCCCATCATCCATGCGTCGAGGTTTAAGCAGTCCCTGCCAGAGGCGGCGGTAAGCAACGTAGGGTCCAGAAAATCCGGCCCCACCTTGAATGTTTGCACCCTCAGCCCCCTTTTTGCCAATGCATGCGTCAGGGCAAGCGACATGGAGGTTTTCCCCGTTCCGCTGTGCGTACCGGCAATGACTATGCGCGGGCAGGAAATCATGCCGATCCTCCCGGCAAGCAGATGGTGCGGGCGGAACCGCCCAATGGATACCTGTTGGAATAAAAACTACATATCAAGCGGCGCTACCCCGAAAACCAAAAGTTATGGGGTGCCGTATTCCATCCCATTGAAAATCACTGTCCCAACCTCATGCCACGAGCGCAAAGAGACAAAACATCACCAGTCGGTCTTCTGGCTCCCGGATCGTCCTACTTACCGCGCCTTCCCGACCATTACAGCCAGTGGCACCAATGCGGCGTTCGTCCCCGGTTACAGCGGCGGGCCCGCGACGGACTTTAACCGTCTTCCCTGTTCAGCCTTTCCTTAAGGCTTCTGGTAGGTTTGATTATCTGCAAGAGCGGCAAAGTTGTCAACAACAATCCCCGACGCTTGGATAAGTAGCGGACAGTGGCGCATGAAGCAGGTAACGAAGACAAAAAAAGGCATCCCGCCTACGACCCTTTCGGATCGGAAACGGGATGCCGCAAAAAACTTAGAATTCGTTGGAGTCGTCGTCGCCGAACGGGATAATATCTTCGGCCTTCTTGCCGCCCTTGGGCGCGGGAGCCGCCGCCTTTTTCGGAGCAGGCAAACCTTTCGGCTTCTGCGCTACGTGAGGCGCAGGAGCATGGTAGATGGGTTTTGGCGCCTTGTGTGCCGCTGGTGGCGCGGCATGATGCTCCGCAGTGCCACTTGAGCCGCCGAATATTATCCCTGCCAAGTCTTGCACCAAGCCGTTCAAAACTTCGGCCTGGGCGGAGAGTTCTTCGCTACTGGAAGCCGCTTCTTCCGCATTCGCGGCGTTTTGCTGGGTTACAGAGTCCATCTGGGTAATCGCCTTGTTAATCTGCTCAACGCCCTGCGATTGTTCCACAGACGCCGCCGCCACTTCCGCCGACAGGTCGCCCGCTTTCTTTATCCGGTCTGCAATCTCATCCAGCGATTTTGCAACGCGGCTGGTGATAGCCGTGCCGCTGTCCGCTTTCGATACCGCATTCGATATAAGCCCGGCTATGTCCTTGGATGCCGCCGCCGCACGTTGCGCCAGGTTCCGCACCTCTTCGGCGACAACGGCAAAGCCCTTGCCATGTTCGCCGGCCCGTGCCGCTTCCACCGCCGCGTTCAGCGCCAGCAAGTTGGTCTGGAATGCTATCTCTTCGATAACCTTTATTATTTTCGCTATGTCGTCGGAGGCTCTCTTTATATCCCCCATCGCAACGACCATCTCTTTCATCTCGCCTACGCCGCCATCCACAACCCTTTTGCTGTCCGTCATCAGGTTGTTTACGGTGTTGGAGTTATCGGCATTATGTTTAGTCATGGAAGAAATCTCCTCCAGCGACGACGATGTTTCCTCGATGGAAGCCGCCTGCTCGCTGGCCCCTTCCGCCATCTGCTGGCTGGATTCGGAAAGCTGGCCCGATGCGGAGCTAACCTGGTCGGAGCCGGATACCAGCCCTTCCATAACTTGGCTGATGCCCTGTGTTACCGAGCGTAAAATTACGAAGGCAAGGATAACGCCGGCAAGTATGCCGACCACGGAGACTATAGATACCAGCCATATCGTCTGGTCATACGCTTTCTCGGAATCTGTTTCTGCCTCATGTATCTGCTTGGAGTACCTCTCGGTCAAGGCGTCCAAGGCGCCTTCCATCGCGTCAACAAGCGGCCTGCCCGTATCTTGCGAAAGCCCGATGGCCGTTATCATGTTCATGGATTTGTCTTTACCGCCAGCCCCGGCGGCTATCTCCACCGTGCCATACGTCTTGGAAAGCTCTATTATCTTGCGCGCATTGTCCTCGTACGCCTTCCATTTAACATCGTAATCGTCCAGCATCTTCTTGGCTTCTTCGCTAAGGATGGCGCGAAGGTCGTTCTCGCTTTTCCTCATCTTCTCCAGGTTGGCATTGAACTTGGCTTCCCAATCCCCTTTTTTCTCGGCATAGCGGCTCATGATAATATTTTTCTCTACCCGGACGCACCAGATGGCGCTACGGTAGATTTGCGCGGTAAGCGAAAGCTTTTTGCCTAATTCGCTAACCTTATCGACATTGGCATTCACCGCCCCTATCCGATTGATGCTGACAAGCGCTATGGTTACCGACACAAGAATGAGAATTACAAATATAACTACCATCTTACCGGAAAGACTGAGATTCTTCATCGATTACGCCCCTCCCTTAAAGGCAGTATAACAATCCGCTTATCCATTTAATTAACAAACTACTGCGTACATATCCAAACAGGCATATCCTACCACTTTCCCGCCGGATATGTGTA
>JAHFEI010000051.1 GCA_023248615.1 Nitrospinales bacterium
GCGTGAAGGCGGTCGCTTGAAAAAGCTTAATTTATGCTAAAACTCCCAGAAACTGATAAAGTAAAAAAGCGGTCAATTAACGTGCTCTTAAACCGGACATTTCTATGTGCTCGCAACACTACGATTAATTACATTGTTAAATTTATCCCCCACCGCCCTAAAAGCCGGATAGGTCCGGCCTCCACCACAACGCAATGGAACAAGTTGGTTGGCACCAAACACTTGCGCCCCATATTCCACGGATATAACGCGCTACAGTTTATTATTTGCCGTTTTTCCTGCCAGCAACATTTGAAAGCACATCCAGCGCCATGTACTGGTACAGGTCTATGTTGAAGGCTTTGGGATCAGAGATAAGCTGAAGCGAAGCTCCTTCAAGCAGGCTAAGCATCAAAGGCGGGATCATATGGGACTTCTCGGCGGTGAAATCACCTTTATCCACCCCGTCACGCACGATTTGCGAGATGTATCCCCTGAAACCCTCAAACCGTTGCACAATCTTTTCACGCACGCGGGGCTGTTTTATGCCCTGAACCCAGAAATCAAAAAAAACAACCAACAGGGCGGGTTCCGAGGTTATGGTCTGCCGGTACCTCTGGAATATCCCGGTTATCTCATCGAACGGGGAAATGTTCTTGTTGAAATTTTCCATCGGAATATCCAGTAGGCGCTCAAGCACCCGGTCAAGCACCCTATCCAAAACGGCGTCTTTGGTCTTGAAGTGGTAATGGAGCAGTGGTTTCGACACCTTGGCCCGGTCGGAGATGAGCATCGTGGTCGTGCCGGATATGGAATTTTCCGCAATGATATTGAATGCGGCATCCAGTATCGCCGTGACTGTCCTGTCGGTCCGCGCTTTCTGCTTCATCCCATCCTAGCCGACTATTTTGAGCAACAGCGGTTGCACAGGCTTCATAGCCCCCTCCGGGCATACCTCCACACAACAGAAACATCGGATGCACTTGTCGTAGTTGAAAACGAGCCTATCGTCCTTCACAGTAATTATCTCCGTGGGGCAAATATCCACACACTGGTTGCACAGTGTGCATTTGTCCCTATCCTCTTTCGGCTTGGTCGTAAGGTGGTTCAGGATAACCTTGTGCAGTATCTTTGGGCCCATAAGTACGCCCGTCATCTTGGGAAACACGAAGTTATCAAGCCGCAGGGAATCTATGGTCTCGCCGTGTATCGTGATGCGGGAAATATCCGTTTCCCCTATTTTCATGTCTAGGGCAGCCTGCATGATGTAGAAATCATCCAGCTTCCCGCCGACTATCTCCAGCGCCACCCTATCCATGGCAACGGCATCAACGGCGGCCGCAATAATGCCGCACTGCCGCGGTGTGCCCGAAGTTCCAGGCCCGTCCCCTTCCATCCCTACAATCCCGTCAAGGATGGTAAGGTCTGGGGCAACCGTGTCGTAAAGCTCCACAAGCATACGCGCAAAAAAAACGCGGTCTATGCCAGCCTTGAAATGCCACCGCGCCTTCCTGGCTCCGACCACGCAACCGAATATGTTCTTCACGCCAGCCGTCATAAACATTTGGGAGTGTGTCTTCAGTTTTGGCAGGCTTATTATGCGGTCGGCTTCCACTGCCTGCTTCGATATTTCCAGAACCCTGAAAAGCCGATGCTCTCCCTGACTGTATTCAGCCGAATCCTTAAGTTCGACAATAGGGATGCCAAGCCTGGTTGCAACTTCGCCAATACCGGAATCTTTTGCGACCTTTTTGAAAGCCGGAATTGCAGGGCTATCGGCGATAAAGGGCTTGCCGCCTGCCTCCAGAACCATCTCCGCCACAGCTTGCACAACTGCGGGGTTTGTCGTGACGGCCTTCTCGGGAGCGGCGGGAGCCAGCATATTGGGCTTTAGGAGAACCGATTCTCCGGGCTTTACAAAATTCCCGATTCCACCGAGCGACTCCACCGCTTTACGGATAGATTCTTTGACGTTAGCCAAATCATAATCAGCGCAACGCTGCAAAGCAACTTCTGAAGACATGCCCGGATTATATCCCACTTCTCCGGATTTTTCAGTTCTCATTGGGCGGCTGAATTTTGTACCAAATTGACTTTTCCAGTTCAAGATACACCATCTTTGCGCTAGCCCTGGATTTCCACCAATCGTGCAACTTCACATCCGGGTCTGCAACGGGATGGACATACATGGTCATGCCGTATTTTTTTGCCATCTCCCGATAGACGCGCCCAGCCCTGGCGGAATGATAGTCAGAGGTGACGAGTATAAAGGAGTTCGCCCCTTTTTCCCTTAGCAAGCGCATGTTCACCAACGCCTCGCCACGAGTACTGAACTCGGATAGTTTTTCCTCAGACCACACAGCCCTATCCGGCCCAACACCTGCTTCCTTCAGTTGCCTTAGGTACAGTTCCGCGAAAGTAACTTTCCAGTAAACCGGGCCGCCCCAGAAAACTATGTATTTGCCGTATCCCTTTTTCAAAAGGCCTATCCCCCCTTCCAACCTGTTCCCGGCGTAGTCCCCTGCCAGCACAACTATCGCGTCGCACGGCTTTATCGCGTCACTTCGAACCAATGTTTGCGCCAGTAAATTGAGCATGGGCTCATGGAACATGTAAATGAGAAAACAGGCAAGCAGAAGTACAGCGGCGGCTTTTCCCCACCACTTTTTAAATAAACGCATGCCCCATTCTATCCCATCCGGTTTTCTAAAAAACACTGCCGAACTTTTTTGTTTTATCCAGATAGCTATCCGCATAAGCTTGGAGAAGCGGCAATTCCCGCAGTGATGGTGTGGCTCTCTATGCGCTAACGGAAATAGTCAGGTTCGTTGCCAGGCTTCCACTTGATGTTGCACCCTACCCCAGGCTTCTGGTCCATTGGCACGATGCGCCCTGCCAATGCGGCATCCAACGCACCACGCAAATCCTCACCGCTCACCGGCAGGTTGTTGCCGGGGCGGCTGGAATCCATCTGCCCGCGATAAACAAGCTTCCGCTCTTTGTCGAAAACGTAGAACTCCGGGGTGCATGCGGCGCGATAAGCCTTGGCAACATCTTGCGTCTCATCGTAAAGATAAGGGAAAACATATTTGGTCGCCGCTACCTCTTGCGCCATATTCGCCTGGTTGTCCGCCGAATAATTTGCGGCATCGTTCGAGTTGATGCCCACAACGGCAACGCCCTTTTGCCGGTACTCGCACGTCAGTTCCGCCAGCCCGCTTCTGATATGTTTCACGTAAGGGCAATGGTTGCAGATGAACATCACAAGCAACACAGGCGATTGCGCTAAATCATCTATCGACACCATTTTCCCGTTCGTATCCGGTAGCAGGAACGGCGGAGCCTTGCTACCAAGGGGAAGCATAGTTGATGATGTGAGTACCATATCGCCCTCCACACTTAATTTATACTAATTATATGTAACAACACCAAATTAATATATACCTATAACATACAAAAACCAGCCAGTTGCCTCCAAACTAACCCAAATAACCTCCACCCATAGCACCGCAACAACACCCCTGCAAGCAGAATTATACAACTCCTTCAGCTATGATTTACCTTTTTAAATTTTTCGGTTATCTTTCGTTCACGATGATAAACGAATACGCAGCGACAGGCAAAAATAACGAAAACCAGAAAAATTTTGGCGGGGGAAGAGCCGTGGCAAGACTATTTAAAAAATATTATTTTGTCGCCAAGAGGCTCTTCCCCTCCTACCTTCTTTGCTTCCTGCCGTTCATGCTGTTCGGCACAAGAAACGACCTCAGGCTGATGCTTTGGAAAGTCGCCGTCGTCGGCGCCGGTCTTTTAGCTTTTCACTTCACAAGAAAATCAATGTTCCCCTATATAGACCTCGACAGATCCCTCCAAACCCTGCGGCAGGCCGACGACGGCGCAAAACTTCTGCCGCTAGCCATCGCCCTTTTGGCAGAGGCGCTGTTAATGGCGGCGCTTGCACTTGCAATCATCATCTCTATTGCGGAGGGGATGTGAACACCGTGGCGCTATTGGCATTGCTATCCCTTACCGCCATGGGGCACGAGCCGGGGCCGGAGATGAAATACCGCAGTTTCCTTACGCGGCAGGTTCGGTTTTACTGGGATGCACAACAGGACATATCCACCTTTGCCGCACAGGTCAGGCAGGAATCGGGATGGGACACGCAGGCCCGTTCCTCCCACGCAACGGGGCTGGCGCAGTTCACGCCTCCGACGGCGCAATGGCTTTCGTCCATCCACCTGGAGATAAACGCCCAAACGCCCTTTTCCGCCGAATCTACGTTGGACTGGAAGTGGTCGCTACGGGCGCTGGTCTGCTACGACCGCTATTTGTACGGGAAGCTGGCAAACACGGGGGAGCAACAATGGCCTCTTACCCTTCGCGCATATAACGGCGGCCTAGGATGGATATTAAAAGAACGTTCCTGTAAGGGCGGGTTTGAGACCAGCCCCTACGAATGTTGCCGGAAATTCCGTGCGCTGGAATCCTGCCGCGAGAACATCTCCTACCCCGACCTCATATTGAACAAGTGGAAACAGGCTTATGCGGGATGGGACAGGTGAGAAGCCGCCACTTCCCGCTGGTGGCGCTGGCTTTGGCGCTTTCCCTGCTGGCGGGATGGATGTTAGGCGGACAGTGCGCGCCGGATAGCCGCAACCGGGTGGAGGTGGAGACCGGCAAAAAAAAGATAGGGGAGCTTACCCTGCGGATAGAAAAAAGGGAACCGGCGGAAAAAGCTTTCGCCATCCGCGATGCCCAGCTTTTGGGGCGGCAGGTTGCCGTGCGCAAGAAGCTGGAAACGCGCAACGCGGCTGTGCTGGTGGCGGAAAAAAAACTGGAGCCTCTCGAAACGGGGCTACGGGAATTAAGGAGTGAAAGGGAAACAGATGGGAAATTTATTTTTAAAACCGGCGGCGAGGCTGATCTTGTGCGCCGCCTTAACCTCCTTTTGGGCGAGTGCGGCGAATGCCCAAGAGCCGCCCTACCCCACAGCGCAGGCCAGGATTGATGAAACGGGGAATTTACTCATCATCGAAAAAGGCCAGCTTGCCGGGATTGTGTTCCGGCTGGAAAGGGAAAAATGGCTGACGCTACAAAACGAGGGACTGCAAAGGGAACTGCGCCTGCTGGAAACAATCAACGAAACCATGAAGGAAGAGGCGCAACAACGCAGGGAGATGCAAAAGGAAATGGAATCGGCGCTATCCATTGCAACCGAAAGACTGGAGAACGGGACGGAGCTTTCCCAATCTCTGCAAGCGGACATGGCAGACTGCCAGCAAATCGGCCTGGCCTCCGCCGACATAGAAAAGGCGCAGGAAAAGGAAATAACCTCTTTGCGCCGCCGACTGACGAGCCAGGAAATCATAGCTTGGGCTGTTGCATCTGTCGGCGGCGCACTACTTTTGTTGGCGCACCTTTAAGGAGATGGATATGAACATCACGGCGGCGGCGCAACTGCTGGTCTTCGTACTCGGGGCGGGATGGACGGTTGTCTTCTACCTCCTCAAACGCACGTTGGCATCCATCGACAAGAAGATAGACGAGAGCCTGCAAAGGAGCGAGCAGAACGGGAAAGAACTGCACGCGGCCCTGGCAAGCAAGGAGGAAAGGCTGAACCGCAATATGCGGATACTGGCCACAGCGGGCGCAAAACAGATGCAACGGCTACGCGGTGATATGGACCGGCGAAACTCCGCGCTGAAAGACGGGGTAAGGGAGGCAATGGCGGTGCGCCGCAAGGCGTGCGGCGTGGCCTACGTTTCCAGGCAGGAGTTCGGCGCATTCACCGCCGAGATGAACCACAAGATAGATTCAATTTACGAAATCCTGAAACAGGGAGAAAGGACGCAAAAACAATGAGCATCCATCGCACTGCGGCGAAATCGAGGCTTATCCGCAAGCACATCCTGCAACTTGCGAGGGAACTATACCTCCACCCGCAGACGGACACCGCCGTCTCGGAAAACCTTAGGGCGCAATTCCACGACATAACTTCCGAGAGCGTGCGCAACCATTTCATCTACCTGGCGGACAACGGCCTGCTCTCACTCACAAAAAAAAGAAATTCCGTTTCCGTGCAGATAAGGCCCAAGGGCATAGACGTGCTGGACGGGACGCTGTCCGTGAAAGGAGTGGAGCCGAGCAACCCGCAACTTGCGCGGCTGACGTACAAGAAAGAAATACGGCACGGCATACTGATGTATTGCAACACGTTCCGCGACATCTATAACGAAGACGCGGAAATACATTCGGAATTCCGCTCTTCCGGATTTTCCAACATCCTTATAGAAGAGGTGCGCTTCCACATCTGGTACCTCTTTAACAAGGGGTTCCTGGAGCTTAAAACGCCGGAGCTGGCGGGCGACCGCGTCTTTATGGCACGTATCACGGCGGATGGCGTGGACATAATAGAAAACAACAGCACGGACGCGGGGGTATCCAATGGCGGCGAATAGCGGCACCGCGATATCCCCAAAGGCGCAGGAGATGATAACCGACTGCCTGCGCCGCAACATGACGCCCCGGCAGGTACAGACGAAGCTAAGAAAATCTTTCGGCCTGCGGATAACCCAGGACGAGATAACAATGCGCAGGGAACGCTACGAAAAGGTGTCGAACACAAAGCTCTTTTTCAAGCGCAAGGGCGCGGACATCGTGCAGGAATTCCTGGAAAAGGCGCGGGGCGGCATTGATGTAAGCGACCTGGAAACCGTGCTGACAAATGCGGTGTACCTGGACCTGCTACGCAGGTACGCCATCGAAAGCGACGAGATAAACTTCAAAGACCTTTTAAAACTTACCAGCGATTTCCGCAAAACGCGCATCGCATCCCTGAAGGCCGGGGTGAAAACGGAAAAAATCCTGGATGCGAAAAACGCGTTCGGGCTACTGTCGGCTTTCGGGCAAACGTTACAGGGCGACGAGGGGCTGAAAGGCGCGTTTGAAAAACATAAAGAGCAGTTACTGGAAACGATGAAAACGTTTTTCACGGAAGAGGAGTTCGACTCCGCCCGCGATGACAGCGAAACAATGCAAAAACTTGCGGAGAGTTATGAGCGGCAAAAACGCGCCAACAGCGATAATTAAAAAATCGCCTGCGGCAGGGGAACTTTTCGACTGGCTTGCCAGGCCGGAAAACTACGCCGAAAACCTGCTGACGGCGGAAAACGCGCCGCTACGGCTGGATCCGTGGCAAAAGGAATACCTCACGGACAACTCAAAGTTCATCAATATCCTCAAAAGCCGCCGCGTGGGGGGAAGCTGGGCAATGACGCTGAAAATGTTCATCCGCTCGCAACTCTCGCCAAACTATTCCGGCACGTTCATCAGCCTCAACCTGGAGGAGGCGACCGGGAAAATAGAGTACGCGAACAAGATGTACGAATCGCTACCACCGCGCTTCCGCAAAAAACGGGTGATAAATGCCCGTACCGAGCTGGCTTTTGAAGACGCCCGTGGCAGGCGCTCCACGCTCAAATCCATCGCGTCCCGCGCACCTCGCGGCAAGGGGGGCGACGTCGGCATCTCGGAACTGCCGCACTGCACCGACCAACAAAAAATTTACGAGGGCGCACTGCACGTCACATCCCGCTCTGCGTCGCACCAGCTGACCATAGAAAGCACGCCGATGGGGAAAACAGGAATTTATTTTGACGTCTGCCGGGGCGCTTACCCGCTCTTCAAGCGTTACGAAATACCATGGTGGCACTGCTCTGCGCTGTGTGCCGATATCGCGCGTGCGCGGGAAGAGGCCCCTAACCTCTCCACTCGGAAACGGGTGGAAAGCTTCGGGACCCCTTCCCTTCGGGCAATTTACGCATCCATGCCGGAAGACGTTTTCCGGCAGGAATCGGAGCTGGCTTTCATAGAGGCCGAGGAGTCGGCGTTCCCGGCGGAACTGGTGCGGAAAAACTGCACGGAAAGTTTTGGGGCCCATGGTGAGGCGGAATTGAAATTCCTTTCCCTCTGCCGCGAGCCGCTGGCGGACGACTGGAACTGGCTGGCGACCAACAGGCGCGGAACGCTGTCCGCTGGTTTCGACGTGGGCCGCAAAAAAGACGAATCGGTACTTTTCATTTTGGACAACACGGGGCAGAAGACGGAAACGCGGATGATAGTGCGCCTCGCGCAGGTGGATTTCGCCACGCAGGAAAAAACCCTTTCGGAAGCGATACGCTACGGGGTGAAAAAACTTTTTATAGATTCCACCGGTATAGGCCTGCCGCTTGCCGAGCGGATGGAACGCGCATTCGGCGCGACCATAGCGCCAATGCACTTCACCGCGCCGCTGAAAAGCAGGATGGTCTCCGCCCTGCGTGTACTGCTGATGGACAAAAAAATCGTAATGCCGCTGGATAGGGATTTGCTCACACAGCTTGCCTCCATCCGGCGCATGGTTTCCGATTCCGGCGACGTGCTGTACCGCCCCACTGCCGCCGCCGGACACCACGCGGATATGGCGTGGGCATTGATGCTGGCCTGCCAAACGGCGCAAGATGCCCAACCGCAGCCGTTCCACTACGAACAAGTAACGACCAAAAAACATTCCTGGAGGTTTTAAGTATGCAAACGAAATCGCGCCCGCCAATGGGAGAACAGATGGTACGCGTGGCCAACTCTTCGCTGTTCCGCACATATCAAACCGATAACCTTACCCCACAAGCGCTTTCCTCGCTCATAAGGGAGCTGGACGCGGGCTACTGCACCAACGCCATGAACTTTTTCGACGACATGGAAGAAAAAGACCTGCACCTGGCCGCCGTGATGCAAACCCGCATAATGTCCGTGGCATCACGCAACCGCATACTGCGCCCGGCGGCGGGCGACCCGCAATCGCGCCGACATGCCGATTTCGTGCGCGAGGTGTGGGATGCGATACCGGGGAAAACCCAGGTCCTGCACGAATTGCTCTCCGCAATCGGCAAGGGGTTCTCCATGGCGGAGATACAATTCGAGGCACGCGAGGGGATGCTGGTGGCGACCGATATAACACCATGCCCGCAATCGCTCTTCACTTTCATAAACCACGAAGACCCGATGCGCCTGCTGGATTTCCCGCGATACATGGAGCCGGGCAACGCGCAGGGAATAGATTTGCCACGCGACAAGTTCATATACCACACGTACCGCTCGCAAAACGGCGCGCCGGTGCGTAGCGGCATCTACCGCGGGCTGGCATGGTATTTCCTGTTCACCAACTATTCCATAAAAGACTGGATGTCGTTTATGGACATATACGGCATCCCCTTACGATTGGGGAAATTTAAACCAAACACGGATGACCGCTCGCGCGAAATGCTGAAACAGGCGGTGCAAAACCTCGGCTCCGACGCGGCGGCCATCATAAGCGAAGACACCACGATTGAGTTCATAGAATCGCGCCTGAGCGGAAGCCACGACCTGTTCCAGAACGCCGTGGAATTTTTCAACCGGCAAAAAAGCAAGCGCGTGTTGGGCCAGACGCTGACTACTGAGGTGGGACAAAGCGGCTCCCACGCGCTGGGGAACGTGCATGAAAGGGTACGAAACGACATAAAGCAACTCGATTGCCTGGTGCTGGACGAAACGCTTACCCGCGATTTCGTTATCCCGCTGGTAAAAGCAAACTTCGGAGGACAAAAAAGATACCCGTCATTCGTTTCCGATAGCGCCGATGCGGAAGACAGGGGGCAGAAACTGGACGACCTGAAAAAACTGTACGACATGGGAGCGCCGGTGCCGCTTGCGCAACTGTATGGCGCGGCGGGAATAGCCGAGCCGGAAAAAAACGAAGCGGTGGCAAGCAACCACCAGAAAGGAGCCAACTGATGAAAGAAAAATACCTGCTGGTGCCAAAGGGGCGGTTCGACCATCCGCAAGGGGTTCAAGTCATAGACGATGACGCCATGCGCCGCATCGTGGACGCATCGGTAAAAAGGGGACGCGACATTCCGGTGGATTTCGAGCACCGCTCGTTCTTCCAGCCAGATGCTGTGGCGGCAGGATACATCGCGCCAAGCTCGCTCTCGGTGGGGCCGGACGGGATAAACGGTTACATCGAATGGACACAGCAGGCAAACGAGATGGTCCGCTCTGGAGACTATAGGTATTTATCCCCGGCGCTGGCATACAACCCGCGCTTCACAAATGGAAATGAACTTCACGTAGAACGGCTCGTAGGCATGGGGCTTACGAACCAGCCCAACATAGCGGAAATGAAACCGCTAGTTTTTAACCAACGTAACA
>JAHFEI010000323.1 GCA_023248615.1 Nitrospinales bacterium
ACATATTCGAGGCCGGTTTTTTTCAGGAAACTTTCGAAGCTCCTTTCAAAGAGCCAGCCGACCCGCCAATAAACCTGGGCTGTGATGACCATTTTTTCGCGGAGTCCTTTTGCGCACAAGTTTTTGATGGCACGTTCCATGCCGTCCCTGCGCCACGAGCCATGGTAGAAGTAGTTACAGCCCCGCTCGAAAGCCATCTCTATGGCATCTGCGGGCGCCCCATAGCCGCCGGAAATGCCAAGCCTGCCAACATGCAGGCCGGTTTCACCCAGCGTCCTTTCGGTGAAAGTATCCCCCTCACGCGCCATAAACTTCTCCGGGAAAAGACACTGCCGCCACTACCCCTTGTTTTTTTCCGAAAGTTCCAGTACCACCTTGCTCAGCTCCATGGCGACCGCACGCGGCCCCTCCTGCTCGAAACCTTCAATGCCGAGGCGGGTGCGGATCTGCCCCACCTTCACGCCAGCCTTAAACATGGCGGAAAAAGTGCGCTCGGCTATTTTCTCGTGCTCTTCCTTGCGCTGCGGCGCGCCAAACGGATTGGCGAAGTATGTATGCACCAGACCCCTTTCATCTGTCGTCCCCTTGGCAAGCCTGGCACCGGTCTTAAAAACATCCAGCGCATCTCTCTCCTGCTTGAAAAACTCTATGGCCAGCTGCTTTTCGTCCAGATGCTCGTAATTGTTCGCATACAGGACTATATCCACCGGGTAGCCGTGCACTATATCCTTGTAAGGCGAAATGGGAACTACAAGGCGCGCATTTTTTTTGTCCGGGTTGAAAAAGATGCTCCGGTCTATTTCATCGTAGGCATATTTGGGCGACAGGTCGTCGAGGCGGACAAATGCCCCTATCTCCGTGCCGTAGCCTATCACCTGCCCCTGCGCATCCACGGCTATCGATCCCATGTCGTCGAAAATAATTTTCATCTCGCTGAAATGCTCATCGGCGATTGTGCGCAACGCTTCCAGCGTTTCGGATTTTCCGGCGCCGCTATCCCCCACCACCATGACGTTGGCCGAACCGCCGTTCCTGAGCTTTATGCAAACCATGGCGCCGTGTACCGGCAACCTCCCTCTTTTTATCATCGCCACGTTGTGGAGGGTAAGTATCATTTTCTTAAAATAACCGAAGTACTCGGTCTGCATGGCATGTTTTACCAACCCTATCATGATGCCGTTTTTCTGGTCATCGTAGAATTCCGTAAGCTCGCCCATCGTTTCGCCGGAAACGCCGAACAAAACCACGGCATCGGGCGTCTTTTGCGAGATATCGTTGAATTCGGCTATCTCAAACAAGTTGCAAAGCGCAAGCCCGGTGGAGATGTACGCCTGGTGGAAATAAACAAATGTCGTCAGTTCGCCCACTTTCACGGGAAAGCAAAACCACTCGTGCGGGTTCAGCGCCACTTTTTCCGGAGGAAACTCCGTTATCTCCTGGAACGTCCCCTTGCGGGTGTTAGAGCGGGAATACAGGATAAGGGGCGGCTCTATGAAGGCCAGCCGGACGAACGGAATGTCCTTAAGGTGCGCCAGCAGTGCCGGATACTTCCATTCGATTTTTGCCAACAGCATCCCTATGTTGCTCCCGGCAGGAAGTTGCCGATACACCTTCGGCTCCTTGCCGGAAAGGCTCTCACCGATAATTCGGTTCGTATCCAGTATCAGGCTACGCAGGTTGTCGCACGCATGCACGAAATGGGCGTGGTGTAGCTCGTCATGCTTGTGGCCGGTTTTCTTCGGCACCTCCAGGAATATGAACCGCTCCAACCGACGCCAAAAGTTGTACAGGTCGCGCCTGAAGGAAAAAATCCACTCCCGCTCCTTCACTCCCAGTAGGGAGGTGTACTTGCCATCCATCTCCACAAGTTCGTCCGCCGTATAGGCAACCAGCATACGCAGGATGTTCACGATGTAGTCGGGAACTTCCTCTTCCTTAAGGTTAGGCAGCTTTTCGCGCAGATACAGGTAGGTGGGGGTTTTCTTCTTCGCTATCTGGACGTAAAACCTGCGGGTAACATCCATAAAAAGTTCGCTTTTAAGCAACTTCCCCGGAGAACCACAAAAAATGGCTGTGTAGTCGATTATAACTTTGCTGTCATTGATTATGCTGTAAGGCATCTTTGAAGCTTTTTTCGGCAACTCTCTGTGCATCGTCGCATTTCTCCAGACCAATTATTTTTCGAGAGTGTATTCTACCCTATTTCCTGATTTTCATGAACTTACGCCCCCACCGCCACACGCCCATTGGCAACCCCACTATGTCCGCTATTTTCTCGGCAGGTATTCCATAGGGTCGTAGGCAACCCGGTTCACACGCACCTCGAAGTGGCAATGGGATGTGGTGGCCCGCCCACTGTGGCCGACCAGCGCTATGGCCTTTCCCTGCTTTACTACTGCGCCCCGTTCCACCAGATTTTTGGAATTGTGCGCATAAATGGTGACAAGGTTTTCCGAATGTTTTATCACCACTATATTGCCGTATCCTGAAGGGCCCCATCCGCTGAAAATTACGGTACCTTCCGCCGCAGCTACTATATTAGTCCCTTCCGGCGCGGTGATATCTATGCCGTCATGCTTGCCGGTTTTCCGTATGCCGAATGGTGAGCCTATGGCACCCGTTACCGGCCAAACCATGCCTTGCGAAATGTGCGGAGCCGTTCCCGAAGGGGGTTGCGGCAACGCCTTTACCTTCGGCTTTTCCTTTTCCGGGCTGGTACGCCCCTTGTGGTCGGGCGGCAGGAAG
>JAHFEI010000324.1 GCA_023248615.1 Nitrospinales bacterium
GTGATGGCGCAAACACCGCAGTAACTATGCGGGTGTGCCCCGAAATATCCTTGATAAATGTAACATCCTTCCAGTCCGCCTGGTCGAATAGTTTTTCCACCGCTTCTTTCTGGTCGTATCCGATTTCGCAGTAGAAGCGTCCCCCATCGTTCAGCCGTCCGGCGGATTGCCGCACAAGCTCCTTGATGGTTTTAAGGCCATTGTCTTCGGCGAACAGGGCTATGGGTGGCTCGAATTTGCTCACTTCCACCTGCAATGCGCCCCTTATGGCCATATCCACGTATGGCGGGTTGGATACTATTATGTCGAATTTTTCCGCGATGCCGGAAAAAAGGTCGGATTTTACGAAGGCGATATTTTTAGCGCCCAGCCGCTTGGCATTTTCCATGGCGGTCTCCAGCGCCTTGTCCGAAAGCTCCGCCGCAGTGATTTTCCACAGCGGGCGTTCTAGCCCAAGGGTTATGGCTATGCATCCGCTTCCCGTCCCCACATCGCACACGGACGGCGAAGTTTCGCTCCCGAACTGTTCCAGTATCGCCTCAACCATCTCTTCTGTTTCCGGGCGCGGTATCAGCACCGATGGGTCTACGGTGAAAGTGTAGTTGTGGAATTCCTTTTTGCCGGTGATATAAAAAACAGGCTCTCCCACCGCCCTGCGGGCCAGCATCCTGCGGTAGGCGTGCGGCGCTTCCGGCGATAGGCCATCGGGAGGGTCTACCAGCATCTTCATCCTGTCCAGCCCCAAAAGGTGGGCAAGCAAAAGTTCCGCGTCAAGCTCCGGCGTCTGCGTGCTGGCGGAGCGCAAAACCTTTTTCCCTTCGGCAAGCAGTGCGGTGAACTGGTTGAACAGCGCCATCATCGGCGTTATTTTCCCTCGGCGGCTGTTAGCTGGCGGAGTTGTGCGCTTTTGCGGAGGTTGTCGGTCAGTTCGTCCAGTTCGCCCAGCATTATCTCATGCAGGTTGAACAGGCTTAAGTTTATCCTGTGGTCGGTAAGCCGCCCTTGCGGGAAGTTGTAGGTGCGTATTTTCTCGCTTCTTTCGCCGGTGCCGATTTGCGATTTGCGCGCCTGCGAATCTTTTTCCCTTGTTTCCCTGGCCTGGAAATCCTGGAGGCGGGAGAGTAGCACCCTCATCGCCTTGGCCTTGTTTTTTATCTGGGATTTTTCATCCTGCATGGAAACGACGGTGCCGGACGGGATGTGCGTAATGCGCACTGCGGAATCGGTGGTGTTCACGCTCTGCCCGCCGGGGCCGCTGGAGCGGAAAACGTCTATCCTCAGGTCGCTCGGGTTTATTTGCACTTCCCGTTCTTCCGCCTCGGCGAGTATAGCCACAGTTACGGTGGAAGTGTGTATGCGCCCCTGCGTTTCGGTTTTCGGCACACGTTGCACGCGGTGTACGCCGCTTTCGTATTTAAAGATACCGTAGGCGCCCTTGCCCTCGATTGTGGCAATCACCTCTTTTATGCCGCCAGCCTGCGATGGGCTTACGCTCATGGTTTCGGGCTTAAACCCGATTTTCTGCGCGTAGCGGGAATACATGTTAAAAAGTTCGGCGGCGAAAAGCCCCGCCTCGTCCCCGCCGGTGCCGGCGCGTATTTCCATGATTAGGTTTTTTTCGTCCTGCGGGTCTTTGGGTACCAGCATTTCTTTCAGCCGTTCCGTGATGGCGTCCAGCTTTTTGCCCAGCCCCTCATTTTCCTCTTTCGCCATTGCCGCCAGTTCCGCATCTTCCCCGGCGGCAATAATTTCCGTGTTCTCGTCGAAGTTGTTTTTCAGTTTCTGGTGTTCACGGAACGCCATTACAGTTTCCGCAAGGTCTGCCTGCTCTTTGCAGTATTTTTTGAAAAGGTCCTGGTTGGCGGCGGTCTCCGGCAGGCACAGTATTTCGCTCAGCTCGTCGTAGCGGGCGCTGAGGGCCTTTAGCCTGTCAAACATGGCTGTAGGGTTTACCTAAAAAACGATTTTTGGGCGGCGCGCGCAACGCGAGTGCGCGGGGCGCAACGCCCATGGCAAACCGGCGGAAGCAATTGCCGTATTTCCCAATTTATTTGGCGGCTTTTTCCTGCCTGCGGCGGAACTTCTCCACGCGGCCCGCAGTGTCTATCAGCTTTTGGGTGCCGGTGTAGAAGGGGTGGCACAGGCCGCAGATATCAACGCGCAGTTCTTTTACGGTTGCGCGTGTTTCCAGTACGCTACCGCATCCGCAGATGATTTTCGAATCCATGTATTCCGGGTGTATTCCTTTTCGCATTTTCTTTCCTCCTGGGTAATCAAGCGTTCATGGCGGCAAGGAACTTCTGGTTGTTCTTCGTTTGCCGCATTTTATCCAAAAGCAGTTCCATAGCTTCCAGCGAATCCATGGGTTGCAGTACCTTCCGTAGTAGCCACACGCGGGCCAGTTCCTCCGGCGAGAAGAGAAGCTCCTCTTTTCGGGTGCCGGATCGGGTTATGTCTATGGCGGGGAACACGCGTCTGTCGGCCAGTTTGCGTTCCAGGTGTATTTCCATGTTGCCGGTGCCCTTGAATTCTTCGAAGATCACTTCGTCCATCCGGCTGCCGGTCTCGATCAGCGCGGTGGCGATGATGGTCAGGCTACCGCCCTCTTCTATGTTGCGAGCCGCGCCGAAGAACCTCTTGGGCCGTTGCAGTGCGTTGGAATCCACGCCGCCGGATAGCACCTTCCCGCTCGGCGGGACGATGGTGTTGTACGCTCGCGCCAGGCGGGTGATGGAGTCCAGC
>JAHFEI010000325.1 GCA_023248615.1 Nitrospinales bacterium
GCAAACAAGCCCTTCTATCTTCACGGCATCTACCTGTCGCATTCCAGCCCCTCTTTCAACCTCTCAAGATTTTTTCCCATCAGCGCAATAAATGTAACCCCATTATCGTATTCATCTTTCGTCACGTTGTGCGCACCATGGAGCGGCAGTAGCTTGGCGCCCGTTTCCATTGCGATAGTCTCCGCCACGTTTGGCCGGATTAGCTCTTCGTAAAAAACTGCCCCCAGCCCATTTTG
Source organism: Nitrospinales bacterium (assembly GCA_023248615.1). GTDB lineage: Bacteria > Nitrospinota_A > UBA7883 > JACRGQ01 > JACRGQ01 > JAHFEI01. Next base: position 237 of record JAHFEI010000325.1, read on the forward strand.
TCGTATCAACTTTACCAGCTCAACCATCGTAGCGGGGGATGGCTCGGAGTCCGGCGAAAGCCCGGCGGCGGAGAGGTATTGCAACCCGTAACGCCTAGCTAGGTAGCCGAATGCGTAATGGCCTCCATGGACAAAAACCTTTTTCTTGCACGAGCGCAGAGCCGCCGTGTAGCCTGCGTCTAGGGCGGCAAGTTTGGTTTTGTAGTCGCCTGCATTTTTAATGTAGTAATCGCGGTTGGCCATGTCTTTTTCGGCAAACCCTTCCGCAATATTGTCTACCATAATTTGCGCGTTGGCAAAATCCAGCCAGATATGCGGGTCGGCTCCGTGGTGGCTGTCGTGTCCCTCATGCGCTTCGGCCTGTTTCATTCCTACCCCTTTGGATGCGTCCACCACACCTAGGCTGTCGTTTTTAACCCCCTTTAAAATATCGGCTGCCCAAGGCTCCATCAGTTCGCCGGTATAAACGAAAAGAGATGCGCGCTTTACGGCCGCAAAATCGCCGGGCCGTGGTTCAAAAGAGTGCGCCTCCGTACCGGGAGGCAGAAGAAGCAAAATGTCGGCCTTGTCCCCGCCGATATTTCTGGTGAAGTCGTATACAGGGAACAGTGTGGCCACAACAGCCAGTTTCCCGGTTTTAGGCGGGGCAGGGGCATCATCCGTCTTCCGGCACGAAACAATTGAAACGACCAGGAACGAGGCAAGGATAATCCGCAGGCGCGTGATATCTGTCATACGCACTCCCGGCATAGGCCGTTCACCTGAAAAATGTGTGATACCACTTTCCCTTTTATCTTGTCCCGGATTTCCCTCTCAATATCGGCAACGGCGCAGGAAGTGAAGTCCTGCACTTTTTTGCAGGAGATGCATACGAAATGGTGGTGGTGCGACGAATGGCGGCAGAAGTAGTAGTACAACTGCCGGTTGGGGTGGATTACCTTCGTAATCACGTTCTTTCCTTCCAGTTCCTCCAGGTTCCTGTAGATGGTGGGAAGCCCGATGCTTTTAAACCGCCGTTTGAGTTTTTTCCAGATATCTTCCGGGCTTAAATAGGCTTGTTCCCCGTCCAGCATTTCCAGCATTGCCAGCCGTTTGGGCGTGCTTTTCAGTCCTAGGCTTTTCAAAAGGGGCTGATAATCGGTCTTTGCTTCCATTGCTTCCATCTAAATAGAAATGATTTGCGTTTATAATCTCATGCCGCGTTCCAGCTGTCAATCCGGCCCGTGCGGCAGTTTGTTTGATATGAGGGGGAAGCGCCGCTATAATTGCGCGGATGATTATCAAGTCGTGTCCATCATTGGTCCGGGGGAAAGTGCGGGTGCCAACTTCCAAATCGCATTCCATACGAGCCGTGTTCCTGGCTTCGCTGGCGCATGGCGTTTCCACCATCCATCACCGGTTGCATTCTGCGGATGTGGATTCCGCCATAGAGGCTTGCCGCGGCCTTGGCGCACAGATAACCGAATCGGGCCACACCTTGGCAGTTAAGGGCACCGGCGGTAAAATCCGCCCCATCCGCGATGTGATCGATGTTGGCAACTCCGGCACCACCGCAAACTTTGTGTTATCCATGACGGCGCTTTCCAGCACGGCGGTAACGATAACCGCAGACGACCAGACGCGCAAACGCCCAATACTGCCACTGTGCAAATCGCTGGAGCAGTTAGGCGCGACCATCGAAAGCAGCAACGGCGGCCTTTTGCCGGTGCGCATACGCGGCCCCATCAAAGGAGGCACCGCCGATGTGGAAGGCTCCACATCGCAGTACCTTTCCTCGCTCCTTATTCATGCTCCGTTTTGCGATGGCGTTACCACGCTCAGGCTGGCGTCACTAAACGAAAAACCATATGCCGACATGACGGTGGATTGGCTCAAAAGGCTGGGCATCAGGCTGGAGCGCAAACAGTACGAGGAGTTCAGTATCGCCCCCGGACAATCCATTAACGCGTTTGAAGCGACCATCCCGTCCGATTTCTCATCGGCGGCGTTTTTTCTCATCCTTGCCGCCATTCCGGGATGTGAGGTGGAATTGGAGGGGCTGGACATGGCGGATACGCAAGGGGACAAGGAGGTCGTCCATTACCTCAAGCGGATGGGCGCCGACATAGAGGTGGGTGATACCCTTAAAATCAGGGGCCGCACTTTGAGGGGATGCGAGATAGATTTGAACAATACCCCGGATGCCCTGCCTGCAATGGCGGTGGCCGCCTGCCTGGCGGAAGGGGCAACGCGCCTGACCAACGTGCCGCAAGCGAGGATAAAAGAAACTGACCGCATAGCGGTGATGGCGGCGGAACTGGCGAAGATGGGCGCGGATATTACGGAAGAAAAAGACGGGCTTTTAATCCGGCACAGCAGGTTGGTCGGGAAGCAGGTAAAAGGGCATTACGACCATCGGGTGGTCATGAGCCTAGCCGTTGCCGGATTGGTTGCGCAGGGAACCACCACAATAGACACCGCCGAAGCAATAAAGATAACCTTTCCCAACTTTGTGGAACTGATGGGA
>JAHFEI010000052.1:0-1468 GCA_023248615.1 Nitrospinales bacterium
CGTGATGCCCCAGCACCGCTGGCGGCTCGTCTATCTTGCCCATGGTTATAACAACGCCAAGAACCGCCGCCACGATGCCAAGCCCGGGTAGCGCATCGCCCACGTTTGCTATGACCTTTGAGGAGGTCAGGGCTTCCTCGTGGTGCGAGTCCATCTCGGCGTCCAAAAGGGCGTCGAGGTCGTGGTAGGAAATGCTGGTGGACATGACGGTTCGCAAGGTATCGGTTATGAAATCCAGGGCGTGGTGGTTCTTCAGGAACTTCGGGTATTTGGTGAATATCGCGCTGTCTTTCGGATTTTCAACGTCCTGCTCTATGGAGATAAGCCCCTCACGCCGTATTTTGAAAAATATCTCGCTCATCAGCATTAGCGCTTCCAGATAGTCCGCTTTGCCGTAGGTTTTTGAACCCATGAGCTTTGGGAGGTCTTTAAGCACCATCTTCATTACCTTGGGAGGAGCCTGTATTAGCAGTGCGCCGACCGCCGCACCTCCTATTATGACAAGCTCGGCAGGTTGTATGAGGACGGAGAAGTTCCCATGTTCCATGGCATAGCCGCCCAGCACGGTACCCAAGACGACAAACGCCCCTAGAATTACCAGCATTTAGTTTTCCATCCTACGTTTTTCACGTTTTTCCCTAAAAATTTCCCTCTGCCGCAAAAAGACAAAATGCACTATCCGATCCCTTATCTCCTCATCCATAGGCAGGTACTTTATCGATACCGCCCCCTCTCTACATTCCGTCACCCGCCCGTAAACATACAATGCCACGGGAGGTATAATCGGCATCATCATCCTCACTTCCACTATCCCCCCAACCGGGAATTCCCCGTTGAGTTCCAACCTTATTCCCCCGCCGCTTATCTCCATCTTGCGGTAGTTGAGGCTACGGAACTCCGAACTCTCCCTATCCAAAAGCCCGATAATAGCTTCGAGCTTTGCATTTATCATTTTCAACCAAGCCGAGAGCGTCTTATCATCGTGCTCGGGTAGCTCGCTTACGCTACTCAGTTGAGTATCGGTAGAAAGCCTTGTGTGTACCTCATCCTCGCCAACCCCGGTCAATAGACGCACCTCTATCGGGGCATGGGCTTCCACCGGCGAAAACTCGCCGTGCAACGCATCCCCGTCTTTATCACTGCGCAATTTGCTTACCCCGATTAAAGGCCACTTTACCATACGCCCAGCCAAAGCGTTATAATCTGTACTGAGCTATTTTGTGCCAAGCTCCGCCTGAGCCCAAAATACCGCCTACAAAAAATTACCCCGGCTGAAGGGTAATAGCATATCAGAACATCCGAAACAGGAGCAATCCTAAAACCGCAAGGGCAACCAGCGGGACAACAACCTCGCCGGTGAGAGTTCCCAGTTTCAGGAGGTGGATTATGAACTCAATGTTCTGTTTCATCGACATCTTGCTCTCTCCCATCGAGCGCTGGTTGAATATGTAACCGACCTCGACCGTTT
>JAHFEI010000052.1:1478-10127 GCA_023248615.1 Nitrospinales bacterium
AAATCTTGAACCCGCGGGGCGACATGCGGGAAAGGTCCACCAACTCGTTTTTGAAAAGAAAGCAGCCTGTGGTCGTATCCCGAATTCTCAGGAGTGTGTACGGCAACAGTATCTTGGCGATAATGTTGGCAACATCGGATATCACTACCCTGTGGAATTCCCAATTGCTGGTTCCGCCCCCTTCCACCTTCCGGCTGGCTATTGCCATATCGGCTCCCTGTTCCAGCACGGCCTCGTAAAGTCGGCGGATTATGTCGGGGGGGTGTTGCAGGTCGGAATCTATCACGGCAAGGTAGTCGCCCTGTGCCTGTTCCCATCCGCGCACCACCGCGGTTGCAAGCCCGCGCTCGTCCTTTCTCACGATTACCTTAAGGTTGGGGTAAAACGGTTTCAGCGATTCGGCCACCTGCGCCGTGCCGTCCGGCGAGTTGTCATCCACGACAATCATCTCGATGGCTATGCCGGAACCGGCAAAACTTTCGCTCACCCTGCGCAAAAGCTCCGGGATGTTCCGGGATTCGTTGTAAGTCGGGAACACCAGGGAAATAGCGGGAGCGTTGTTTGCCATCTACGAAAGTCTAGCAAATATGGGTTGCGCAATAAACCCGGAAAATGCAGTTGAAATTGCGCGATGGATTTAGCCCGTATTGACGCACCTGTCCTGTCGCGGCATTGAGGTTGGCCAGTAAAGGCCCGGCTTTTAATTCATGCTTTCACCCCGGATGTATTCTTTTGGCGGCCTCCCGTGCTATCCGGCCTCAACGGCAATGCAGTTGAGCCTATGCTGGCCGTTGGCGACATCCGCCCAATCCTGCGGCGCGATTCCAGTTGTGAAATCCCTTACAAACCATCCTTGACGCGGACAAGAATGGTTATTAGACTGTTCAACCTATGAAAACAAAAAAAATCGAACGGGCATTATTATCGGTATCGGACAAGACAGGATTGCTGGAACTGGCGCAGGCACTAAATAAGGCGGGAATTGAAATCCTGTCTACCGGCGGCACGGCGAAAATGCTTTCGGACAACGGCATACCTGTTGTAAAAATATCGGACTACACCGGGCACCCGGAGATTATGGAAGGGCGCGTGAAGTCGCTACACCCGAAGGTGCATGGCGGAATATTGGCCCGCCGTAGCGACAAAGGCCATATGGACGACATGGCGAAGCACAACATAAAACCGATAGACTTGGTGGTGGTAAACCTTTACCCGTTTGAGCAAACGGTCGCCAAAAGCGGGGTGTCCGATGCCGATGCGATAGAAAATATCGATATCGGCGGGCCATCCATGATACGCTCCGCCGCGAAAAACCACGAAGATGTGGCTGTAGTGGTGGATACTACGGATTACCCGGAAATTATCAACGCAATCCAAAACGGAATAGGCACCAGCTACGAACAACGCCGCAGGCTGGCCACAAAGGCGTTCGACCGCACATCGGCCTACGACCGGGCGATACACGCCTACCTGTCCAGCGCGACACAGCCCGATATGCTGAAACTAGAATACAGGAAGGTTTCCCCCCTGCGCTATGGAGAGAACCCCCACCAGACGGCATCCTTCTTCACTACGGCAAAGGACATGGTATACACCGGCGAAAACCAGTTGCATGGCAAGGAACTTTCCTACAACAATATACTTGATATCTCCGCCGCGCTACAGCTTGCTAGGGAATTTTCGGACAGTTGCGCCGTGATAATAAAACACACCAACCCGTGCGGCGTTGCAATAGATGCAAACCAGCTTACGGCGTACAAAAAAGCCTACGCCTGCGATACGGCTTCCGCTTTCGGCTCGGTGCTTGCCTTCAACAAAAAACTGACGGCAGAGACTGCCGAGGAAATAGGCAAGACGTTTGTGGAAGCGGTCATAGCCCCCGACTATGAAGATAAGGCGATAGAGATTTTAAAGCAGAAAAAAAATATACGCATCATCCGCCCGAAAGGCTTCTACCTGCCGGAAACGGACGTGATAAAAACCGTCATCGGCGGACTGCTGGTGCAAAGCCCGGACAACATACTGCTGGATGAAGCGAACCTGAGGGTTGTTTCCAAACGCCAACCCACCCCGGAGGAAATGGCGGATATGAGGTTTGCATGGACAGTCGCAAAGCATGTTAAGTCGAACGCTATCATCTTCGCCCGCGACGGGCAAACGGTGGGCATAGGCGCGGGGCAGATGAGCCGCGTCGATTCGTCCAAGATTGCCGTTTCCAAAGCGCAAAGCCCTGTGAAGGGCTGCGCCATGTCGTCCGACGCTTTCTTCCCGTTCCGCGATGGCATAGATGCTGCCGGCGAGGTGGGGATTACCGCCGTTATCTGCCCCGGCGGTAGCGTGCGCGATGATGAGGTAATAGCCGCCGCCGACCAGTACGGCATGGCGATGGTCTTTACCGGCATACGCCACTTCCGCCACTAATACTTTAAAAGCGCCCGAAGCCTGCTTGCCACGGGCAAAAGGACATATAATCCCCTAGTGGAAATAATCGCTTGGCTCCTTATCGTGCTTCTTGCCGTTGCCGCCCTTTCCCTTGTTGGCACCGGCATTACCGGAGCCTGCTGGCTACCCACGCCCATACCGGAGCTTAAAAAAATATTGGAAGAGGCGGAGCTAAAGCCGGGCGAACTCTTTGTGGATATCGGATGCGGCGACGGGCGTGTGCTGATAGCCGCCGCCAGCATGTTTAACGCACGCTGTGTCGGCGTGGAGATTGACCCGCTGAAGGCGCTTATTGCGCGGTGGCGGGTAAAAAGGGCCGGATTGCAGGACAAGGTGCAAATCATCCGCGCATCCGCCATGGATGCGCCGCTGGCAGGCGCGGATATCGTATTCGTCTACCTTTCGCACCAACTGATAGACAGACTGGCGCCCAAATTCGCGCAGGAGTTGAAACCGGACGCACGGATAATATCGTTCGGGTTTATGGTGCGCGGTTTCCCACTGGTAAAAGCGGACGCTGGCAAAAAGTGGTTCCTCTACAAGATGGCGCTGGGCCAGAACCTTAACCGCTACCTATAGCGGTGTTATCCTTGACCCGGTATATGAAATGTGGGCTGGGCTGAGAAAGCAGAATTAGGCGGCGTAAAAATTCGGTTTGCGGCTTATTGGTCTATTTTACCGAAGTCGCTCGGCTTGATGTTATCCAGCCAGTTCTTCCACTGGTCGGATTCGCCTATGGTGCCTTCGGGCGATACGTCGAAGGAACGCGCCTCCTCCAGCACCTTATTGGCCACCAATATCGGCACGCCCATCCGTAGCGCCACCGCGATGGCGTCCGATGGGCGCGAGTCTATGGTTACTTCCATGCCCGCCACAGTAAGCGAGATGATGGCGTAAAACGTATTTTCCTTAAGGTCGTTCACGCAGATGTAGTTCACCCGCGCCTCCACCCCATCGAAGATGTTTTTTATCAGGTCGTGCGTCATCGGGCGCGGCGTGGTAATTTTTTCCATCTCCAGCGCTATGGCGTTCGCCTCAAATATCCCCACCCATATCGGCAGGGCGCGTTTCCCCTCAATATCCTTTAGGATGATTATCGGCATGTTGGTTACAGGGTCGAGCGTCAACCCCTCCACCTTCATCTCAATCTTTATGTCGCCCTTTTCCATCAGACTCCCTAATTTAAATCCCTGCCAACAAGCCTTCCAGATTGTACCCCAAAACATCTTTTATTGTTACTTGCAGGGTCTTGCCGACAAGCCCTTTATCCCCTTTAAAAATAACCAACTGGTTCGTTGGGGTGCGCCCCGTACACCGGGCGAATCCGCCGTCGGTAGCCTTAGCCTGCTCGCAAAGCACTTCCTGTGTGCTCCCCACAAAGGACTTCAACTTCTCCGCCACAATCCGCCTGTGCAGGGCGTGGGCGCGGTCGAAGCGGGATTGCGCCTCCTCCTTTAATAGCATCCCCTCCATTTCCACAGCGGCGGTTCCGGGCCTGGGAGAGTAGTTGAAAAGATATAAGGAGTCGAACCGCACCTGCTCCATAATCTCCAGCGTGCGTTGGAATTCGCTTTCCGTTTCCGTGGGAAATCCGGCCATGATATCGGTGGATATGGCCACCTCCGGAATCGCCTTTCTCAGCCGCGCCACTTTTCCCAAATATTCATCCACCGTGTAGTTGCGGTTCATCATTCCCAATATCCTGTCGGCCCCGGCCTGAAGCGGCAGGTGGATTGCCGGGCATATCTTTTTCGAGTCCGCCATCACTTCCACCAGTTGGTCGTTCATATCCTTGGGGTGCGAAGTCATAAAACGTATCCGCCCTATGCCATCCACCTGCTCCACCATCCGCAAAAGTGCGGGGAAACCGGTTTCCGGCGAAAGCCCCTTGCCGTACGAGTTCACGTTCTGCCCTATCAGCATCACTTCCCTGTACCCGGCGGCTACCAGTATGCGCACCTCCGCAAGAATGGAAGCGGCGGGACGGCTCACCTCCGGCCCCCTGGTGGACGGAACCACGCAATAGGTGCAGTGGTTATCACATCCTTTCATTATGCCCACAGAGGCGGCAACCGTGCCGCTCCTTTTGTCCGGCAGGTCCTCGGTGCCATCCCAAACCGTATGCTCATCGATGGCCACATCAACCTGGCGTTTTCCGGTTGCGCGGAAATCTTCCAGCATCTGTGGCAGGTGTGCGGCGGAATCGGGGCCGAACAGCACATCCACTATCGGCGCCCTTTTAAAAATTTCCTCTTTGCGCAGGGATGCCATGCACCCCCCCAGCGCGATAAGGCGCACCTTGCCCGATTTTTTCAGTCCCGCCAGCCTGCCGAGCCGCGAGAAGACCTTGGCCTCCGCCTTCTCCCGGATGGAACATGTGTTGAGCAAAATCACGTCCGCATCTTCGGGGCTGTCGGCCCGTTCCATGCCGCTTTTCGCAAGGATGCCTTCCAGCTTTTCGGAATCGTAGGTGTTCATCAGGCAACCAAAGGTTTCCAGATGGTATCGCATATCCAGTTTGTCCGTCTTGTTCAGTAGCCGCCGGGGTACATGCGGTAAAGCATCCAGTAGATGATGACGCCAGTTGCCGAAACGTACAGCCATGCATGGAACGTCCAGTGGGCTACTTTCTTATGCCCCTCGAAATCCTGCTTCCATGCGCGGTATACGGTAAGCGGAACCATCGGCAAAAGGGCGGTAGCCAAGATGGTATGCGTAATGAGTATGAAAAAATAAAGCGTGCGTACGGCTCCGGCTCCGGCAAATTTAAAGGTGCCGACAAGGTAGTGGTATGTAAGGTAGGATGCCAGAAACATGGTTGAAGCAACAAGGGCCGATATCATACATGCGCGGTGGGTTTCCTTGTCGCCCTTGCGTATGAAGAAAAGCCCGCACAGCAACAGCACGGTAGTTATGGCGTTGCACGACGCCTGGAAATGCGGCAATACTGTGATATCCATCCTATTTTTCTCCTCTTTGCGTTACCAACACGGCAACCCCCAACATCATGGCACAAAAACCGGCGATGGCGGAAAGGCAAAGCCACATCGGCGGCAGGTTGGGCATGGAGCCTGCCGGGAAAAGCTCGTACTGCAACGCCGCCACACAGTAAGTTAAGGGGTTTACACTCACCACCGCCGCCAGCCAGCCCGGCAGGTTGTGGATGGGGAAAAGCGCACCAGACATGAGCCACAGCGGAATCAGCCCCATGTTCATTATCGCGTGGAAACCCTGCGTGGAATCCAGTTGCCATGCGATGACGAAGCCGACCCCGGCCAGCGAAAACGCCACGCCGAACAGCACGAGGAGCGATACCAAAAACGACCCCGCATGCAAGTTCAGCCCTATGAAAGGAGCCGCCAGCAGGAACGGCACACCCTGCAGGAACGCCAGCGATGCGCTACCAAACAGCTTTCCCAGCACTATCGCTATGCGCGGCACCGGAGCCACCAGCACCGACTGGAGAAACCCTTCTTTGCGATCCTCAATAATCGAGATGGTGGAAAACACCGCAGTGAAAAGGAATATCAACACCAGCGTGCCGGGGAAAAAGTACTGTCGGTAATTCAACGCGGATGGGCCGTCCCCTACGCTGAAGGAACCGCTAAGCCCAGAGCCGATAAAAAACCAGAACATGATAGGCGGCACCAAACCGCCTATTACGCGGCTCCTGTCACGGTAAAACCGCACCACCTCGCGCCGCCACATGGAAAGCGACGCCAATAAAATACGGTTCAATGCCCTACCCTCCCCTCAACCATCTCCGCCTCTTCGCCACGCATCCAAAGCGTTTTGCCGGTGCGGTGGATAAACACGTCTTCCAGTGTGGGCTTGCCCAGCGAAACCGACCGTACCTGCCCGGGAAACGCCTCCACTATCTGCGGGATGAACTCATGCCCGCGCATTATTTCTATCCTCAACGCGCCATCCACCAGCAACGGGTGGATGCCAAACTTGTCGCGTATTTGGGCGATAAGCGTTTCCGGCGCGTCGGAATGGACGGTTATCACATCCCCGCCTATCTCCGCCTTCAAGGCATCCGGCGTGCCAGAGGCTACCACCATCCCATCGTTCATTATAGCCACGCAGTCACACCTGTCGCCCTCTTCCCCCAGGTGGGTGGTTACGAGTACGGTGATACCGTTTTTCTTTTTCAGCATCGCCAATGTGTCCCACAGCTCGCGTCGCGCCACCGGGTCTAGCCCTGTGGAAGGCTCGTCCAAAATCAAAAGTTGCGGCGTGTGGATAAGCCCTTTTGCAAGCTCCACCCTCCTGCGGTAACCGCCGGAAAGCCTTTCCACAAGTTCGTCCCGTCGCGCGGCCAGGCCGAAACGCTCCATTTGCCCGTCCACCCGTTTGCGTAGCTCGCGCCCCCATAGCCCGTAAATATGGCCGTGGTATGTCAGGTTCTCCGCCACCGTCAGCTTCTTGTCGAGGCTGGGGTTCTGGAACACCACGCCGATAAGTTCCCGCACCGCGTCCGTATTTCTGGAAAGGTCGTGGCCCAAAATACTGGCAATGCCATCGGTAGGCTGGATGAGGGTGGAGAGTATCTTGAAAAGCGTGGTCTTGCCGGAGCCGTTTGGCCCCAAAAAACCGAATATCTCCCCTTTGGGGACGAGAAGGTTTATTCCCTTCAACGCCATCCCGCCTTTGCTCTTTTTGTTTGCGGGATAGGTATACCGTATGTCGCGTGTTTCTACTGCTATCACTTATTCTCCCGGAAGCCTGCAAACAAAGCCTGCCGCGTATGGGCGGCGTTTGTGCGCGGATTGTGTGAGCGCGTTTTACGGCCCCTTTACTGCTATCTTAAATGCTATGCTGAAAAACATGAAAGCTACAATCCCGGCAAGTATCAGCGCGAACACCCATTTGTTGAAAGGTGGCTTGCCCTCACACTGGTTCCCGTCCTTCTCTTCCATAGCGCCGCGCCTCCTAAGGGAGCCTGTTTAAGGCCCAACAAATTATCCTCGATTGACCGGGGGATTATAACACCTTGTCCCACCGAAGAGATAGCGGGAGATAGGCGGAAAATCAGCGGTCTTCGGCGGTGCGGTTTTTTATTAGCGTGGTAGCGACGTACAAAACGAACGAAGCTCCGCCGATTACAGACAGGAGCGTGCCGATACCCATAAGCGACATGGAGGCAAGCACCACCGGGTTATGCGTATACTCCACGCCGGGGGTCTTGCGCGGAGCGCCAAAAAAGCCGGATACGAAAAGTCCTGCAATGAATAAAAGCATCCCCACCCCGTAGAGGTAGGGCTGTACCTTTGCCAACCTGCCGAAAGATATCCGCAGGTTGTCGCCCCTCAGCGTGTTGTAGGCAAAACCCATCAATGCCAGGGTAAGGGCCGTAACGGCTCCGTGGTAATGGGCCGGTACGCGGGTATCGTTGTTAAACCCGGCGTAGGCTATAAAAATGCCAAACAGGTAAATGCCCATGGAAAAAACCAGCGCCACCACCGGCGGATTTTTGAAATCCAGTTTCGCCCTGAGAAGCTGGCGGGCGATGTTACCGATATGCAAAAAGAGCGGGATGCCAAGGCCAATGCCGTAGATAATTTCGGCGCCTACACGCAATGGCTTGTCGAACGGATCGAAGAAAAACAACAACGCCAAAAGCAAAACCGCCGAGGCGATAAAAGCTTTGTTCGCCGACTTCAAAAACGGCCAAAACCGCACGTTATCGCCCAGCGCAACCCGCGCCAGCGAGTACCATACCGCCACAAGCATGGAGCCGTTTAGGAACTGCTGGATATGCCCCGGCGTCCAGAACAGCCGCTCGTAGTAAACCTGCTGGCGAAGCGGGTCTACATGCCCCCCCAAAAGCAATAGCGACGCCACCACGGCGGCTATCAGCACCATGCCCACGAAAACACCGGTAGATAACGCGTTCACTATCATGTCATCGGAGGAAAGCCCCCGCACCGCCTCCTTGGCATAGCGGAAAACATTCAGCGAAAACCCTATGAAAAAAATTGCAAGCCCGGCGAAGAAAAACGGGTTCACCAGCGCAGGAACGTAGTTGTTCAAAACTGCATCCCCCTCGCCGAAAAGCGCGGCGAAAGCCACGAGCGCAGTCCCCACCGCCGCCAGGTAAAGGCTACTCTTCAGCCCCTCCGTCTTGAAATGAAAACTCCACATGACTACTGTCGAAAGGAGCAACCAGAAAAGTATCGCCAGGTTCACATGCCCCACCAGCGC